>CAXBRG010000170.1:0-3147 GCA_963977995.1 uncultured bacterium
GATTGATTTGTTAGGTGGTTGGTGAACCTTAGGCGGGGGCGGGAGTTAGAACAGTCGGGGCCGTGTGGATAAGGTGTGGGAATGGAAGACTGGCTTCAGCTCGCCGTCTGGGGCGGAATGGCCGGGCTGCTGATCGCCGTCTGCATCATCGAGCGGCCGGGGCGGCGGCAGCCGGAACAGCGGGGCTTTGAGGTGAAGGCGAGGAAGGGTGATGCGGTGTCGGACGACACGCCCGCAGACGACGAGCCACAGTTCCCGTTCGGTTCCGTGCCGTTCCTGAACGACATGATGAAGGCGATGTCGGCGCAGGGGCCGTTGAACTGGCAGATTGCGGCCGAGGCTGCAGCGGCCGGAGCACGCGGAGACACTCGCGTCGTGACCGCTCGATTTCGAACCAGTGAAACGACTGCGCGGCGGTCAGCAGGGCGACGGAATGATCGGGGAGCGGGATCGATTCCGCGCTGCCGGCGGCACTGCGATATCCCGGCGTGCCGCCCAACAGTTGGTCACAGGCCTGGCGCATTTCGGCGCTCGGCTCGACGGCGAGCTACATTCATAAGGTCATCCTGATGCAGGCCGCGTTCAGCGCCATTCTCGGCTACGCGCTCGGCATGGCGATCGCGCTGGCCATCACGTTGCTCAGCACGCAGACGGCGCTGCCGATCGTGATGTCGCCGGCGCTCGCGCGGACCCCTTCGTTTCGGGCTCGTGCCGGACCGTGACCCGACGTGCGCAGCACGCGCACCTCCGGCATGTCCCCCAGGTTGTAGGGCGGTTGCGATCCGTCATCGACAACGACAATCTCTGCGTCACTATCGATATCGGCGACCTGCTCGCGCAGTTCTTCCACGACGCGGCGGAGAAGTTCGGGGCGGTCCTTCGACGCAATGACGACGGAAAGACGCACGGTGACTATTTCAGCACGAGACGATAGGACTCGCGCAGCTTTTCACTCACGACGGCGGGAGAGAAGCGGTCGGCGGTGAGTCGAGCTGCGTGACCCACTGCCCCACGGTCCACCCGACCGCCGGCAATGGCCCGCAGCACATCGGCGAGACTGGACTCACTGTTGGGTTCGTAGAAGAATCCGTTGACGCGATCGACGACGAAGTCGACGACACCGCCGTGACGCGGAACAACGACGACGCGGCCCGCGGCCATTGCTTCAGTGATGACGTTGCCGAACGGCTCCGGGGATCGTGACGCGAGGACGACGACGTCGAGATCACGAAGGACGGCACCGACATCTGCCACGTGACCCAACATCCGCACGCGTCCCTCCATCGCGGCCACGCGCTGCGTCAGGTTGGCCCGGTAGGCGGATTCCCCGAAGAGTGCGTCACCCACAATGACGGCTTCGTAGTGAACGTCGTCCAAGAGATCCAGAGCGTCAAGGAAGAGATCCTGACCTTTCCACGGAGCCAATCGACCCACGAGACCCACACGAAGTACCTCGAGGTGTACCGGCTCGGGTATGGCGCGGAGTCCGTCGTCAACCGGACTCGGAATCACCACGGCGTCACGGGCTGCCGAGGCCGCCGTGACCGACGAGTTGGCAAGCACGAGGTCAGCGCGCAGAGTTGCGAGACCTCGCAGGGCTCGCACGACACCTCGTGACAGGTAGGGCGGCGCCCAGAGATCGCGGACGTGCGCCACGAAACGCCACGGCGCCATCACACTGACGACGGCCCCGAGAACGAAGGCCTTGAGTGAGTTGCTGTGCACTACCGCGGGACGAAGTTGGTGCAGGCGCCGACGTAGTCGAAGAAGAAAGAGTCCCGAATCCCACAGGGACAGCGCCCACCCGGCGCTCAGTTCGTCCTTTCGACGGTGACGCGTTCGCTCGGACAGAGTCAGTACTTCGTACGAAATCGAACGTCGGGCGCACTCGGCTTCCAACGGACCGCTCTCAAAGAGAATCACGTGCGCCGAAAACTCGCCCGTCGTGGCGAGAGACTCCAAAGTTCGCAACAGGGCGAGCTCGCCACCACTGCATTGAGCGCTGTGGTCGAGCACGACGACTTGCCGTTGACCACGAAGAACGCCGCGAATCAAAGGTTGATAGACCGAACGCACCGTCCAGTGCGCCACGTCATCCCACGTCCAGTGCGCGACGCTGGCGGCAACCTCGACAGGGTCTGGTCGATTCGCGAGCACGGTGGCAATGACGTCTGACCACTCACCGACCAACGTTGGGGTCACCAATGTGACGTACGGCGTCCACAGGGCCAGGTCCCGTAGTCCGCCGATATCGCTCGCGACGACGGGCGTGCCACACGCGAGTGACTCCAACGCCGATAGTCCGTACCCCTCGAGCGCCACGCTCGGCATGACCGACACATCCGCTCTCGCGAGCCACGCATCACGCTCCCCGTCGGTCACCACGCCCAGGAAGTGCACGCGGTCGTCCACGCCAAGATCCAGTGCGAGTTGTTCGAGCTCTCCACGCTGGGGTCCTGTGCCAATGACGACGAAGTGCGCCGCGTGGAGCGCCGGTTCCGTCAACGCCCACACGACCACATCGAGCCCCATACGCGCCACGAGTCGTCGCACGCTGACGATGAGCGGTGCGTCGACGGGCACGCCCGAGAACTGGTCGAAAGTCTCCGTCGAAACGAGAGTGGGTTGGTCGACCCCGGGTGCGAGAACCGTGACTCGCCGTGGTTGCACTCGAAAGTCTCGCACCACGATGTCGCGAAAGGCGCGCGACAGAACAACCACGGCGTCGGCGCGGCGTAGAACGTAGCCCTCCAGGCGCTTCTTACACCACGCCACGAGCCGCGCATCGCCGGTCCACCGACTCTCGAGGGACCACGGACCCTGAAAGTGAACCACGAGAGGGCGATCGCGAATGGCGCGGGTCACAAGGGCCCACACGATGTGGGCGGGAAAGTGGACATCGATCACTGCGGCGGACGAGCGCGAAACTTCACGGCGAATGTCACGCCAGCGGTGCCACCAGGTTGCGCCACTCACGGCCGTCACCGTCGGCGTCGAAGACGGTCCCACGGCCACAGTGTGCGAGGACGAACAGCCGCCGGTACGCAACAGAGCGCTGTCCAGCGACGTGAGATAACGATTCAATCCGCCAATGCGATGCTCCAACGTCTCGAGACCCACGTGAAGAACCGATGGTGCGTCGACATC
>CAXBRG010000171.1:0-3141 GCA_963977995.1 uncultured bacterium
GGTGGCTGATCACATACTTTTAGCGGGGCCGCCGGGCCTCGGGAAGACGTCGCTTGCCGGCATCGTGGCGTCGGAGATGGGTACCAACTTACGAATCACTTCGGGCCCTATTTTGACGCGACCTGGTGACTTGGCGGCACTCTTAACCGATCTCGCGGAGGGCGACGTCTTATTTATCGACGAGATACATCGTCTCCACCGAGCGGTTGAAGAGGTGCTCTATCCCGCAATGGAGGACCGACGACTCGATGTGCTGGTGGGACGCGGACCATCGGCGCGTTCGATCCGCTTGGAACTCCCAACCTTCACTCTGGTTGGGGCGACCACTCGTACTGGTCTGGTGGCCGGTCCATTGCGCGATCGCTTTGGTTTTGTTGCACGACTTGACCTCTACGACCACGACGATCTCGCCAAGATTGTGCAGCGATCCGCTCAGCTTCTGAATATGACACTCAGCCAGGATGCCGCCCTTGAAATTGGTCGTCGGAGTCGGGGTACGCCGCGAATTGCGAATCGGCTGCTGCGCCGAGTCCGTGACGTGGCTCAAATCGAGGGTGTGGCGGAAGTCTCGGTGGATACTGCCCGGTCGGCTTTGGCCAAGTTTGGTGTCGATGAGATCGGCCTCGACAAGCTCGACCGGTCAATTTTGGAGTACCTGTGCACGAAAGGATCGGAGCGACCGGTTGGGCTCGTAACGCTGGCCCAGGTCGTCGGCGAGGAAGCCGTGACAATCGAAGACGCCTACGAGCCTTTTCTCATTCGAGAGGGTCTCCTCGTTCGCACGCCCCGCGGTCGTGTGGCCACTGACGCGGCCTATCAGCATTTGGGTGTTCGGCGTCGAGGCGGTGGCCTTCTCTAATTCACGGCTAATACCGGCTAGGGTTTTTGCGTCCCCGAGGAGTCAACATGCCGTTTCAACTTGTGGCCGCTGCGTCGTCGCAGTCGTCTGGAAGTCCATTCACATTGGTGTTCCTTATCGTGATGGCGGTCCTGTACTTCGCGTGGTTTCGACCCAGTCGCAAGAAAATGATCGCCGAACGCGCTCGTCTGTCGGTCTTTGAAATGGGAGATCTGGTACAGACGTCAACGGGGATGGTTGGCACGGCGGTCAGCGAGACCGACGGTCTAATCACGGTGCGCACACGAAGCGGCGTGGAACTCGAATTCGTTCGTCGTGCCATTTTGGGTCGCTACGTACCACCAACGCCCACACCTTCGACTGACGGTGGAAACGAGTAGAGCGCGTCATGGCAACTTCGGCCGTCTCGGCAACTCGAAAGTCGCTCATTGTGAGTCTGGTTGGCATCCTCGTGTTGTCGTTTGGTTCACTCTTGGTAACACTGTTGGCTGGGTGGAGCCCCAAATTGGGACTTGATCTTGATGGTGGTCTGTCCGTTGTCTATAAGCCCGTGAACAAAGCCTCGCAGAATGATCTTCTGCAGGTGGTCTCGATTCTTTCAAACCGAGTAGACGGACTCGGTGTTTCCGGTGCGCAGGTGAATTTGCAGGGCAACACCATCGTGGTGAGCGTTCCGGGAGTCACGAATGCGCGCGAAGTTCTCGCATCGATTGGTCAAACGGCCCAACTTCATTTCCGTCCGGTGATCTGCGAAGTTCGACTGGCGGAGAAAGCCACCCACCCTGTATCAGATCCACTGCCAAGTTGTGGCAGTGCCTACGTGATGTCGGCTGCGAATTTGCAGGTAACCCCCGGTGGCGCCGGCGGATACAGCTCGAATCCGATTCCTCCTGATCCCGCATTGGCGTCGTACCCGGTCACGGCACCGGGCGCAAATGACGCGACCAAAACAGTCCTTCTTCCTGACGTTAACGATCCGCTCCGCGCGTATGTGCTCGGTCCGTCACAGCTTGACGGAACGGCGGTGAAGGGTGCCTACGCCGCGCAGGATCAGACGAGTCGCTGGTACGTGCAATACAACCTGACCGGTGATGGTGCCTCATTGTGGGATCAAGTGGCGCAGGCCAACTTCCATCAGTTTGTTGCGATTGAGCTTGACGGTGTCGTGCAGTCAGCTCCCATCATTCAGCCGACTGACGCGGCGCCTTCAAGTTTCCAGGGTCGAGGACAGATTTCCGGTTCCTTTACGCAAGCCCAGGCGAAGCAACTCGCCATCGCGCTGCAGTACGGCTCGCTGCCAGTGCGGCTGGAGCCCCTGACGACCCAAACAGTCTCACCAACACTGGGTAAGAGCGCCCTCATCGCCGGACTTGGCGCGGGCTTGGTGGGCCTTATCGCAGTGCTTCTCTACACGATCTTGTACTACCGGGCACTGGGTCTCGTCATCGTTTTGGGTCTGGCCGTCTCCGCGGCTGCGCTCTACGGGATTATCTCGGCCCTCGGACATACATCTCTCGCGCCCAGTTTCGATCTTGCCGGAGTGACAGGGCTCATCGTCTCGATCGGAATTACTGTCGATAGTTTTATCGTCTACTTCGAACGACTCAAGGATGAGACCCGGTCCGGGCGGTCGCTACGAACCTCGGTCGACCGAGGCTTTAAATCAGCGTGGCGTACGGTACTGGCAGCTGACATGGTGTCGTTAATTGGTGCCGTCCTTCTCTACCTACTGGCGACAGGAGCCGTTCGTGGGTTCGCCTTCTTCCTCGGTCTATCAACACTGCTTGACATCATCGTGACGTGGTACTTCACACGACCTCTGGTGATTTTGTTAGGTCGTCGCGGCGGTGATGCATCATCTCGGTTCTCCGTGATGGCGGGTGCGGGAGCGAGTGCGGAGGTGGCTTCGTGAGCACGTCAGTGAAGGATCGCTTCTTACGGCTGTACCACGGCGAGACAACGATTGATTTCATCGGGCGTACGCGAAAGTTTTTCCTCTTCTCCACCGTGGTTGTGGTGGTGGGACTGGTTTCGCTCGGTGCCCGCGGCCTGAATCTCGGTATTGACTTCAAGGGCGGAACGGCGTGGGAAGTCATCGGCACCAATCAGTCGGTCGCCGATGTGACCCGAGTGGTCGAAGCGGCGGGAGCTACTCAACCGACGGTGTACATCTTGGGAGGTTCAACAATTCACGTTGAAGCCGACCTGAGCGCTTTGTCATCGGGGGATCTGACAACGACCGAAAACGCGGTGGCAGACGCACTGGCGCAGCTGGTTGGTAA
>CAXBRG010000172.1:0-3103 GCA_963977995.1 uncultured bacterium
TTGACGAATAATTCGTAGGTTGGATCTGATTCTAGATCGGTATTGAAGCTAATGAAGAACTGGGAACCAGATTCCCGGATCGTTGGTCGAAGTATACGCCAAGATTTGGCGCTTACGTTCTGGGCCTCCTCGACCCAGCAGTAGTCGATGCCCTCATACGACTTGATCGCGGTGGTGTTATTTTTGATCCCCTCAAACGAGAAAGTTGTTCCGTTCTTGCCCTTGATCTTCGGCTTCTTCTTCGCCATTAGTACGCCTTCTTCTTCGCGGCGGTCTTCTTGACCTGCTTCTTTATTGCCGGCTTCGCGGCTGGTTTCTTCGCGGCCTTCTTCGCCACGGGTTTCTTACTCGGCACAGTCTCTCCTCAGCGCTCTTGCGTCTCTTTGTCGTCGGGGCAAATTACCAGCCCCCCATAACGCACTATTCGTTCTCGTCACCGAAATTCAGGGCTTGACCAATAGTGGTCACCCCGCCAGTAGTGGGAGGTGACGAAGGAGGTGTGGTCGAAGGAGGTGGAGTGGTCGGGGCCGACGCCGCCGGAGTGGGCGGAGTGGGTGCGGGAGCAGGAGCAGAGGTTTGACGAAGGCTAAAGCTGGAATCAAACCACTCGGCCAGGGTTCCGGCCAGAGTGCGGAAACGCTCTCTTTCGGTGGTGACGTATCGGTCGAGCTGCGCGATCTCTTCTTCGAGACGCTTGCGACGACCTTCCAACTGCGTCACTTCGTCGAGCGCACGACTCTTGGCTTCCTCGAGCAGGCGTCGGGCCTCCTCCTTCGCCTTGGCGACAAGCTGCTGGCTCTCCGAGGTGGCGGTGGCCTTGGTCTTTTCGAGGAAGTCCTGCGCCATGGCAATCAGACTCGTGGCGCTCTCGACGCCGTCGCTTGAGGTGGGGGTCGATGCGATCGAGGACGGCGCGGGTGTCGTGGGCGCCGGGGCCGTCACGGCCGGGGCGGCGCCTGATTCGAGTTGCTTAATCCGAGCGGCGGCTCGCTGTAGTTGCTGGGTGAGTTGAGCCATCTGCTCGCTGTGGCCCTTCCGCAGAGCCTCCACGTCGTGGGCTACTTCATCGAGGTACGTATCAACGTCGGCGACATTGAAGCCTCGTAGTCCAATTTTGAACTCAATAGTCGAAAGTTGGTCGATAGCCGGAGTGGGCACGCTGGAATCCATGCCGACACGATACCCCTGAATGGGGAAATTATCTGCTTTTCTAGAGGCTTCTCAAGAAGCTCATCAAAAAATCAACGAGGATAATCACCACGAGCGGACTGAAGTCCAAGCCCACTCCGCCCAGCCGCACCATCGGGAGCACCCGGCGCACCGGACCGAGAACCGGTTCGGTCACGCGAATCAAGAGGTAGCGAAACTGCTCAAATGGTCGGACGGACGTGGCTGGGATAAAACTCACGATCATCAGCAAAAACAGGGCCCAGACGAAGAGACTGAGCCCGAGAAGCAGCAGACTAATGATCATTAGCGCTCAAATCTCGTCAGGCGAAAACGGTCGATGGCGGCCGGGGAGACGGTAATGGATCGGATGGGCTCCGCCAGGATGACCGACCCCTTCACGAGGGGCTGAATTCGGCCGTTCATCATGTAGATAAAGCCGCAGATGAAGGCCACAATGCGACGACTGGTGTCACGGTCACAGTGCGCGGTGTTGACGATGACGGGTCGCCGAGCCTTCAAAATATCGCAGATGGCCTGGCACTGGCCGTACTCGGTAGCGACAAACAGCTCCAGTTCTGTCGTCTCCGCCGTCGACGTGAACCCGGGTGTTCCGTGCGGTGGCGTAGGGTCACGATAGATCGCATCGGTCGACGCGGTATTGAATGAGGCGCGCGGTGACGCCCCACCGAGGACCGTCACGCCGGACGAATAGGTCGGAGGCGTGGGCGGAGTGACCACGGGGTCGTCGCCACCCGCGACGTAGTCGTCGAAGTCGACCGAAGGGTACGCCTCTTCCTTCAGCCCGAAAAACTCCAGGCCGCGGTCTAGGTTTCTGCGCCAGTTAGAAACTCGTGCCATCGTCAACTCCCGTGTGTCCTCGTAGTTTAGATGAGCCCTGAGACCGGGGTCCTGGGGCCAAAGAGCGTTCGCCCGAGGCGAACCTGGGTGCTCCCGTAGGCCAGTGCCAAGTCATAATCGTCGCTCATTCCCATGGAGAGTTCCACCACGCCCTCCCGACGGGCCAGTTCCGACAACAGTCGAAAGGCCCGTTCCGCCTCGCGGCGATGTGGCGGGGCGACCGTCATCAGACCGCGAACCTCGAGTCCTGCGCCGAGCGCGGCGTCGAATACTGAGGTTAGGTCGAACTGGCCCATAATGTCGTCGGTGATACCGCCGACGAACTCGGTGATCGGCGCGCTGTCGCTGCCGATCTCGGCGCCGGTGCCGTCGGCCGGCGTGATGGTCTCCAGCGGAAAGCCCTGCGCCTTCTCGCCCGGGCCGTCGTGCACAAAGCTGATCGAGATGCTGGCCTCGCCGCGTGCCACCGCCTTGATCGGCGCGGTACCCGAGCGGGTGTAGGTGGCGATGTTCTTGTGCAGGCCCTTGAGGTAATCGAAGGTCGTCTGGTCCGGATTAACGTAACCGGCGCGCGCGCCGCCTTCGATGAGGAACCCGCCGACGCCAAGCTCCAGCGCGTCGTCGATGAGCCCGTCGAGGTAGCCGAATCCGTGCGCCGCGTCGTGCCGGAGCGCGGGCACCACCAGCCGTGCAGCATCCAAAAGGTACTTGTCTTCGTAGTCGTAAAACTCGCGCGAAGGAATCACTTCGCACGGAACCGCCGCGACCGGATCTTCGCTGCTGCCCAGCACCGAGCACTCGAATTCGCGCCCAATGACACCGCGCTCGATCAGGATCTCGGAGATCTGACTGCCGACGCGGTAGACTGGATCGAGCGAGTTCATCGCGCTCTGCGGGATGAAGGCGATGTCGGGCAGGTTGCCGCTCTGGGCGCGCTGCGGGAGGTTCTTCTCGAAGTCCTTGTCACCCTCGTACTTGACGGTGATGCCGGTGCACTCCTCGAACTCCTTGTAGGACTCCTTGTGCGGGGCGTCCTCGGGGGTGACGATCGAGGTGTAGATGGAGACGGTCTTGC
>CAXBRG010000173.1:0-3089 GCA_963977995.1 uncultured bacterium
ATTGCGAGCGCTCTGGAGTGGGTCAACCGCGCAGCAACTGACCAACAGCGCGACACGGTGCGAGCCATCGTGAAGGAGATCTTTCAGCCGCAGTTGGACCGCATCGGATTCGACCCGCGCGACGGCGAAGATGACCTCGTACCGCAGGTACGGGCGATTGCTATCTCGATGCTCGGAACAATTGGGAACAGTGAGCAGGTGCAGGCCGAGGCGCAACGGCGCTTTGACGCCAACACGCTCGATGGTGACACGGCACGTGCATTCCTCCGCACGGTGGCCAGCATGAACCGTCCCGGGGACTACGACGAATTCATCCGGCGATACGAAAATGCCGACAGTCCGCAAGAAGAGCAGCGCTACCTCATGAGCCTGGCTGAATTCCCAACTGAAGAACAAGCGCTCGAGACGGCCCGACGTTGTTTTGATGAGTTCCGGGGACAAGACGGACCGATGTTGCTTGGATTACTCGGTGGGTCGCGGACGAATGGTCCCGCGGTCTGGCGTTATATGACATCGCGAATGAGCGACGTGCAGGAAAAGTTTGCGCCGAACCTTCACGTCCGGCTCTTTGGCGGGGTCACGACCTACGTCAACGATCCGGCGTTTGCCGCCGAGGTTGAGGCCTTCCACCAGGCCAATCCCGTGGCCGTCTCACAACGGACCTTGGAGCAGGCTCTCGAAAAGATGTACATCGGCGCGAATTTCGCACAGACTGTACGTACCCAGCTCTAGGCGGACCTCATGCTCAAGATCATTCTCATCTCACTGGCCCTGCAGTTCTTGTTGGAGCTCCCCGACAAGACGATGATTGCCATGATTTACATGGGAACTCGCGCCCACCCGCTGCCCGTCTTCATCGGTGGTGCGTTGGCGTTCATTGCGCACATGGGAATCGCCGTGGGCGCCGGTTCGCTGCTCACGCTGCTCCCTCACACCCCGAAGGAAATTGTCATTGCGACACTCTTCTTTGTCGGTGCCGCGTACCTCCTCTTCAAGTCTGAAAAGGACGAGGAGGAAGAGGGTGAGCGCGAGGCGCAGGCCGAACACCCCGGAAAGCGTTTCCGTGAAGCCCTCACGGCCTTTTCCGTCATCTTCGTCGGTGAGTTTGGTGACTTGACGCAGATACAAGCCGCCAACTTGACGGTGAAGTATCACGATCCGCTCGCAGTGTTTATTGGATCATCGGTGGCTCTCACACTCATTTCGTTTATGGGCGCTTTCGGGGGTCGCTACCTCGTGCGTGTTCTCCCACTCGCCACGATCCGCAAAATTGGTGGAGTGGTGTTCGCGGGAATGGGTATCTGGACGGTCATTCAGATCTTCCACCACACCGCGTGAGTCGTCGCGAGCAGATTCTCGCCTTCGCGCGAAGCGTGAAGGGATTCATGCCCGATGATGAAGGCGAGTCGCTCTTTCGCTCCGCCCTCGCGGAAGGTCAGCGCAACCCGCAGGGCACGTGGCTCGAAGTTGGCGCCTACTGCGGGAAGTCCGCGGTCTACCTGGGTGCCGCGGCGGAAGAGACATCCTCGGTGTTGTACTCACTCGACCACCATCACGGCAGTGAGGAGAACCAGGCCGGCTGGGAACATCACGACACCACCTTGATTGATCCGATCGATGGGCGCCTCAACACCTTGCCGACGTGGCAGCGCACCATTGCCGACGCACAGCTCGAAAGCACCGTGATGGGACTCATTGGCCCCTCTCTCGTTGTGGCCTCACACTTCCCCGTGCCCTTGAATCTTCTCTTCATCGATGGTGGCCACGGAGCCGAAGTGGCCTGGGCCGACTATCACGCCTGGACGCCCAAAGTCGTCTCCGGTGGAACCCTGCTCATCCACGACGTCTTCCCCGACCCCGCCGACGGTGGTCGACCTCCCTACGAGATCTACTGCGCCGCCCTTGAGAGCGGACAGTTCAGTGAAGAGTCAGCGACCGGGAGTCTGCGAGTCCTGCGAGCGCGTTAGCGAGGCGTGCACTCACCGGGCAGTCCCAGCGGGCAACCCGGTTCCGCCAAATCAATGACGGCCGGCAAGAGCCCGTGTCGGAAGAGTCCCGCGGCCGGCGACCAATTGAGGAGAGCGTCGGCGGCCAAAATGATTGCGGCGCCCGTATAGGAGGTTGTTTCGCGATCAGGGAACGTGACTGACTCGGGATAGGCAATACCCGTCCAGTAGGAGCCGTCGTCGCGGCGGTGACGTCGGGTCAGCGTTAAAAGTTCGAGAGCCTGTTCGGTCCAGCCGACTGCGTCAAGAGCAATCACGCACTCGGCCGTCTCGGCCGCCGTCACCCAGTCGTTGGTTGACACGCAGCGAACTCCGTAGCCCTCCATCACGTGGCGTTCCCACCCGTCGCGAAGTCGTTCTTCGGCGGCGCTCACCGAGAGAGCGCCCGCGAGGACGGGGTAGTACCAGTCCATCGCAAACTCGTTCTTTGGAGCAAAGGCGCCCCGGTGATGCGCGATGGCGTGGGCGAGTCGACCCGCGGCGAGCTCCCACGAAGGTCGCGCCAGATCGAGGCGCTCCGCCAGTGCCACACCGCATCGCAACGAATGAAGAATCGACGAGGAACCCGTGAGAAGGGCGTAGCCCTCGGGATGACCCATCGCATCGAGCGACCAACGAATCGTGCCGTCGGGTAGCTGCCAGCGCAGAACAAACTCCACGGCGCGCTCCACGTGCGGGAACAGTTCGGCCGCAAAATCCGTATCACCGGTTATGACGACGTAGTGAAAAATTCCGGCGGCAATGTACGCACAGACATTGGTATCGAGGCGCAGGTCGCGAGCCTGCGAGCCCACGTAGTAGTTGAACCAACTGCCATCACCTAACTGAATATCGGCGAGGTACCGGTAGGCCGCCCGGGCTTCTTCAACGCGGCCCGTCACCGTGAGCGCCATCGCCGCTTCTACATGGTTCCACGGGTCGCAGTGTCCACCCGGCCACCACGGAATCTGGCCGCTGGCGATTTGCAGATCCGCGAGGTACCGAGCAGTCTCGTCAATTTCCGCCGCCGACAGAACGTCGGGAATCCCGGGCATCAGCGACACACGGGGCGTCACGAGTTCTCCGGCTTACGTAAGTAGATAA
>CAXBRG010000174.1:0-3088 GCA_963977995.1 uncultured bacterium
CGTTGACCGCCTCGAACTTCGACCCGAGGGCGCGGTGTTCCAACTACGCGGCCCTCAAATATCGGTAGACATTTCACTTCGCGTGACCGGCCACCACAATGTCGCCAACGCCGCAACCGTCGCCGTGCTCGCTCACCATCTTGGTGCCACTCCGAGCGCCATCACGACGGGTCTCGCTCACTTCCCCGGAGCCCCGCGGCGGTACGAACATCGAGGTCGCCTCGGAACGACGGAGATTATCGATGACTTTGCCCACCTCCCGGGGGAGATTGCGGCCACGTTGCGAACGGCTCGAGAGAATGGTTCGCGCGAGTTGCTCGCAGTCTTTCAACCTCACCGATATTCGCGAACCCACCACCTCCTCGATGAGTTTGGCGCGTCATTTGGTGATGCGACGCACGTCGTGGTGACCGATATCTACGGGGCCGGAGAGCGCAACGACTACGGAGTGTCGGGCCAGCAGGTTGCCGAGGCGATCTCGGCGCATCGCGAGCGACCCGCGACGTACTGCGAGTCCCTTGCTGACGTCGAGGCCTACGTTCGTGACGTGGCCCCTCGCTTCGACACCGTTGTCTTCCTGGGTGCGGGCGATATCGCCGAGCTTGTCGATGCACTGGGAGGTTCCCGTGTCGATTGAGGAACTACACACGCAACTCGGTGCTGCGGTCGAGTTCGATGCTCCCTTCGGGCAAAAGACGACTTATCGAGTCGGGGGCCGGTCACGGGCCCAACTCACTATTGATTCGTACGAGCAATTGCGTGCGGCGGGCGAGTGGTTGCGTGACATCGGATCGGTTTATGTGCTCGGCAATGGCTCCAATACCTTGGTCGCCGATGACGGGTTCGATGGTCTCGTGATCGTCCTCGGTGATGAATTTGATGTGATCGAGTTCCATGGGGACGACTCAGTCACCGTGGGTGCCGCCGTCGATCTGCCTGTCGCGGCACGGCGGCTCGTGGAGCGCGGTTATCGAGGCTTCGAATGGGCCGTGGGCGTACCCGGAACGCTGGGCGGGGCGATTGCGATGAACGCTGGAGGGCACGGCAGCGATATGTCGGCGTCCGTCGTGAGTGTTCGCCTGTGGGACATCGACGCCGGAGCGCAGCGTGATGTTCCCGCCGCCGACATGCGGTTCGGCTATCGCACGAGTGCGGTCACGGATCGACACATTGTGTTGAACGCCACGCTGCAGCTTCGCGAGGGGGACCCGGATGAAGGACGAGAGATTCTGCGGGACATCGTGCGGTGGCGACGCGACAACCAGCCGGGTGGTGCCAATGCCGGAAGTGTCTTTCGAAATCCTGATACGGGAGCGGCGGGTGCGTTGATCGATGCGTGCGGATGCAAGGGGTTCCGGCTGGGATCGGCATTCGTGAGCGAGAAGCACGCGAACTTCATTCAAGTTGACACCGGTGGCCAGGCCGATGATGTGCGTGCCCTCATGCGTCACGTGCACGACGTCGTGCAGAACGAGCGCGGCGTGGACTTACGCAGCGAGATCCGACTGGTGGGGTTTTCGTAATGGCCGCCGCCCGTCCCCAACGTCCGACGCGGTCTCTCGCTTTTCGTCGTTTCCTCGCGGTGACCATTGTTTTCACATTTCTCTACGCTGGCGTCCTTGCGCTGAGTCGACTCTCGTATTTTCGAGTACAGGTGGTCGACGTTGTGGGCAACTCTCACGAAACGGCCGGGCAAGTCATTGCGATGTCGGGCTTGGACGATCACCCACCAATGCTGACGATCAATGGTGGAAAAGTAAGTGACGCGATTGCCGAGTTGCGCTGGGTGTCGCACGTGACGGTGTCGCGACACTGGCCCCATCGCGTCACGTTGATGGTTCACGAACGCACTCCCGTTGCGGTGGCCCCGGATTCACTTGGCGTTCTCCACCTGGTCGACGGTGACGGACACCAGTTAGATCCCGCCACCGTGGGAGTGAATCTGCCACACCTTGCGGCAGTGGGGAGCGCCGACTCGTGGGTCTACGACCGCTGGGCGCGACCCGCGGCGAAGGTGGCGCGTCAACTACCCACGACATTCGCCGCCCACGTCCGCACGGTCTCGGTCGATGCAAAGGGTCGGGTAACGCTGCACTTCACCACCCCCGTGACCTTCTATCTGGGACGAATTGAACGACTCCACGCCAAATTCGTGGCGATTTCGTCCGTCCTCGCGGAGCGCACTCTCGCACCGAACTCCTATATCGATGTCTCGGTACCCACCGCCGTCACGGTGGAAGTTCGCTAGCCGTTTGACCAGTTTTCGTGCCCCTACTAGGGTTCAGGGCTACATTCCATCCAGTCGGTAGTGGCGGGCGCGAGCCCTCACGGAGTCTGGGAGACTGGGTCGGTTGAAGGGGTTTTCATGAATCTGCAGCAGAGCAACTACATGGCGAACATCAAGGTCATCGGGGTCGGCGGTGGCGGTGTGAACGCTGTCAATCGGATGATTGAAGCGGGACTGCGCAACGTCGAGTTCATTGCGATGAACACTGACGCCCAAGCTCTGTTGCCCTGCCCGGCGGAGAAGAAGTTAGAACTCGGTCGCGATCTCACACGCGGTCTCGGTGCGGGAGCCGATCCGGAAGTGGGTCGCCAAGCAGCCGAAGACTGCAAGCCGGATATCGAAGAGGCCATCGGTGACGCCGACATGGTGTTCATCACCGCGGGCGAGGGTGGTGGAACCGGAACCGGCGCGGCACCCGTTGTGGCCTCCGTCGCTCGGGCGAAGGGCGCGTTGACAATCGGCGTCGTGACGCGCCCTTTTACTTTCGAAGGAAAGCGTCGAGCGGCCCAAGCCGAAAAGGGCATCGAAGCTCTGCGTGAAAAAGTTGACACGTTGATCGTCATTCCGAACGATCGACTGATTGCCAACGCGACGAACCAAACAACCATGCTGGACGCCTTCCGTATGGCCGATGACGTCTTGCTGCAAGGTGTGCGCGGCATTACCGATCTCATTACCAACCCGGGCACGATTAACACCGACTTCGCCGATGTCAAGACCATCATGAGCAATGCCGGCACGGCCATCATGGGCGTGGGCGAGTCAACGGGCGAGGGACGCGCACTCACGGCGGCTCGTAAC
>CAXBRG010000175.1:0-3027 GCA_963977995.1 uncultured bacterium
CCTGCTCGGCGGCGTAGCGCTCGGTGATCTCACGAATGTGATCGTTGACCCCAAAGGCCTCCTGGAGAATCACCACGGCGAGCGGGGCGGTGGTGTCGCCCGCCACGTTGACGGGGAGACCGGAAGGGAGCGCGTGGCGTGTGGTCATTCGAAGCTCGGTCCCTGTGTGCGGGAGCGCTTGAGCTCGTAGAAACCGGGAATGCTCATCACGGCGAGCACGCCGTCGAGGAGCCGACCGGCCTCTTCGCCCTTCGGCGCCGGAGTGACCACGGGCCCGAAGATGGCCTCGCCGTTGACGTGGATGACGGGGGTGCCCACGTCGAAACCGACGGGGTCCATGCCGGCGTGGTGGCTGGCTTTGAGAGCCTCGTCAAACTGCGTTGACGTTGCGGCGTCTGCGAGCGAGGCGTCGAGTCCGACTTCGGCCAGTGACTCGCTGATGACGACATCGAGATTCTTGTTGTTCTCGACGTGATAGCGACGACCCATGGCCGAGTAGAGGGGTTCGACACTCTCGTTGCCGTGCTGTTGCTCGGCGGCGATGAGGACGCGAACGGGCTTCCACGCCAGTGCGAGGAGTTCCTTGTAGTTCTCGGGTAGATCGCGACCTTCGTTCAATACCGCGAGACTCATCACGTGAAACGAGACGGAGACGTCACGTACTTCCTTGGCGGCTAGGAGCCAGCGAGAGGTCATCCAGGCCCACGGGCAGGCGGGGTCGACCCACAGATCAACGTGGTGTGTCATGGAGTTAGGCATCCTTTCGTTGGGCGTGAGCCGCGATGACGTGACTCATGGCGTTCGTGACAGCAACTGCACAGTCGAGGTCCAGCATCTCGTCGATGCCGTGGGCATTCGAGTGGGGCCCGAGGACGCCCGTCGCGACGAACTGCACGGACGGAAAGCGTTGACCGAGCGAGGCGAGAAAAGGAATCGAGCCACCTTCGCCCGCGAACGCCACCGGCTTGCCGAAGGCGAGGGCCGAGCCTTCCTCGAGGGCGGTGCGCAACCAGGGTGCGAGTTCGGGGCTGACCCAACCGTTGGCTCCCTCCACTTCGACCTCCACGAGGGCGTGGTGCGGGACGTCGCTCGTCAGGGCGCGCCGCAGAGCGGCGCACGCGACGTCGGCGTCAACGCTGGGTGGGAGACGCAACGAGAGAGCGAGAGTGGTGGAGGGGCGCAGCACATTGCCCGCACTGGCGGTTGGCGGTAGTCCATCGGCTCCCGTGTAGGAGAGAGTGGGATACCACGTTCGACGAAGGATGCGCTCCGCGGCGGAGTCGCCCATGGGTGTGACGCCCGGGGCGAAGGGCTGTTCGTTCGCCGCGACGTCACCGAACTCGGCGGCGACGTCGTCGGCCGCTCGAACGTGGCTGGCGGGAATCTGGGGCTGGAACTCGGGAAGCAGGATGTCTCCGGTGGCGGCGTCCTCCACACGATCGAGGAGCTGGCGCAAGATGCGTACCGAGCTCGGCACGACGCCACTGGCCGAACCGGAGTGTTGCCCGCGTTCAAGAACGCTCACGGTCACCGTGGCGACCACCACACCCCGAAGCGACGTGGTGACCCACAGGCGGTCGTAGGTGAGGGCGCCGGAGTCGAGACAGATCATCAGTTCCACGTTGCCGAGGTGTGGCGTGAGTTCCTCGAGGTGAGCGTCGAGGTCCGGTGATCCCGACTCTTCGGACGCCTCAATGAGAATGACGCAGCGGGCGTGGGGAACGTCGTTCTTCTCTAACTCCTCAATGGCCAAGAGTGAGGCAAACATGGCGTAGCCGTCGTCGGCGACGCCCCGGGCGAAGAGCCGGTTGCCCCGTCGAACCGGGACGAAGGGGTCGAGTCCCTCAGACCAGTCGCCGAGGGGTGGTTGCTTGTCGAGGTGACCGTAGAGCAAGACCGTCCCGGTGGTGGGGGCCGTGGCGTCGACAGTGATGACGAGCACGGGCGTGCGCCCCGGTAGGTGGCGCACCTCCACCGTATGGTGACGGAAGTGTCGGGAGCGAGCCCACTCGGCGTAGAGATCCATCGCCCGGGTGAGGTGGCCCGCCGTGGCCCACGTGGCGTCGAAAGCCGGTGAGAGACAGGGAATAGTGGCGTAGCTCTCGAGAGTCGGGACGACGTCGTGGTCAAAGTCGGAGAGCTGTACTGCCATCGTGGTCAGGCTACAGGCGCTTCCCTAGCGCGATCGCGATGAAGTGATGCCGAGGTCCACGGCCTGCCAGCAGTACCAGGCGACACTCGAGCGATAGGGCGCCAAGTGATTCGCCGCTCCCGCCAACTCTTTTGACGAGATGAGCGTGGTGAGTCCGTGAAGTTGGGACCAACCGCTGCGGACGCCGAAGTCGAGTACGGGCCACACGTCGTGACGACCCAGTTGGGACATGAGGTACATCTGCGCGGTCCACGGACCGATGCCCCGGACGGTAATGAGTTCGGCCACGACCTCGCTGTCGGTCATGCGGCCGTGTCGTTCCGGGCGAACCGTGCCGTTGCGCACCTTGGCGGCGAGATCGCGGACGGCCTCGCTCAAGGCCGAGGGAGATACGCCCCTTTCGGCCGCGGCGGCGCGGAAAGAGGCGAGGGTATTCTCCGGCGCGTTTCGTGGCGAGCCGCGGTGAGCGATGATGCGAGGGAGCGAAATCACGATGCAAACAAAAGGGCCCGGCGTGATCCGCCGGGCCCTTTCTTTTTTAGCCTGCCGCCGGCGCCGGAGCGCAAGCGCACGAGCACGTGGGCCGCCTTCGTTCGGACTCATCTGTCGCTGCTGGCGGGAACCGACTTCTTCACCGCCGAGGTGCTGACGCTGCGCGGGCTGGTGACCTACTATGTTCTGTTCTTCATCCACTTCGAGAGCCGCCGGGTGGATATCGCCGAGATCACCGTTCATCCGAATGAGGCGTGGATGAAGCAAATCGCCCGGAACGCGACCATGGACGATTGCGGCGCGCTGCGGGATTGTCGCTATCTCCTGCACGACCGCGACACCAAGTTCACGCGGTCATTCCGGGCCATCCTTCTATCAGGTCG
>CAXBRG010000176.1:0-3014 GCA_963977995.1 uncultured bacterium
CATTTCAAAACCACCCGCGAGCGCCGATCCGTTGACTGCCGCAATAAGCGGTTTCGGAAAGTCTCGTTGGGTAAGGCCCGCGAAGCCCTTGTCGGTGATGGGGAACTCACCCGTTGCGAAGGCCTTGAGGTCCATGCCTGCCGAGAATGCCTTATCCCCTGCACCGGTTAGGACCACGACCCATACGTCATCGTCGGTCTCACACTCGTCCAGTGCTTCGGACAGCGCCACCGCCGCCGCCCGGTTCATCGCATTACGCGCTTCGGGTCGATTGATGGTGAGTAGTTCGACGTGTCCCCGTCGTTCGCGAAGTAGTTCGTCCGCCATAGGTGCTCCTCCAGTGAGTTCTCTAGCGGGAACGCTAGTGGAACATCGCTACCAGTCGTTGGTGAGAAACTAGGACCCGTGAGATCAGCCCCCCTTGTATTGGGTGTTATTGACGGGTACGCCAGTGAGGGCGGTTATGACGTGCCAGGTGGTATTGCCACGTGCTACTCGCCCGCCGTGGGACTCGGTCGCGTGACGTCACCGGGATCGGGTGATGGTCTCTGGGAAAACTACGTGGACGTCTTTCGGGCCGCTCGTCGTGCCGGTCTTGATGGCATCGCTCTGACCATTGAGTGGGCACGGGTGGCGCCGCGCTACAACGTGATCGATGTAGCGGCCTGGGAGCACTACGAGGCGATGATGAACTCGGCGAATTTTCACGGTCTGAAGGTCAGCGTGACGGTCATTGGCAACGTTTGGCCCGCGTGGCTTGGCCAAGAGGCCTGGCTGTTGCCGTGGGTCGAAGAGGCGTTCGCCGAACATGTGGAGCGAGTCGTGGGACGCTTTGGCGAACGGATTGTGTCGCTGCGGCTATTCGCCCGAGATCTCATTGACGACGGGTTCCGCCGCGGCACAATTCCACCGTGGCGTACTCGAGCACGAGACGATGCACGTGACGCGTCGCTCGCCATCGATCGAATGGTGGCCGACGCTGTCGCTCGGCCCGAGGTGGGATCGCTGATTCGGCGCGTCAAAGATGTGCCGGCATCGCTCCCCGCTGACACGTGGTCAACGGTTCTCGCTCATCGTCACGACTACGACGAGATTCACGTCGCCACCTTGTTGCCCGGCGCGGGTCCGACTGTTCGTGAGTCATCGGTGTTACGCGTGGTGAATGGGGAACTCGTCGGCGAACTGCCGAGTGCGTTACGGCGTCGGGATTAGTCCACGACCCCGTCGGGATGCGTGCGCTGAAACTCTTCTTCCACCGCCCGCGCCTTGCGCTTGGCGTGGATGTGGTGCCAGATGGCACCTCCCACTACGAGGAACAAGATGCCGAGGCCAAAGCGACTGACATATTTCTCAATCGTGTGAAGTGCGTGGCCTGACACGTACCCGAGGATGGTAAAGCCCACGCCCCACACGATGCCCGAGGCGGCGTTCGCAATAAAGAATTGGCGATAGGGCATATGACTCATCCCCGCGAGGCCCGGCATCACGGCGCGAAGAAATGCGGTGAATCGCCCCAAGAAGACGTAAATCGGACCACGTTGCCGTAGGAGTTCGAGAGCCTGGTGAATTGCACCTTTGCGATGCCGCACGATCGGAAGCTTCAGCAGTTTGTCACCGTGATTTTTCCCAATCCAGTAACCGATGGAGTCACCCGCAATCGCTGCCACTGATACGCCGACGCAGAGCACAACCACGTTGACGTGGTCCTGGCTCGCCGCCACACCTCCGAGGAGGACTGCGGTTTCACCGGGCAAAACGAAACCGATGAAGAGGGCCGCTTCGCCAAAGGCGAGGGAGAAGACGATGGCGTAGACGCCAACCGGCGGAACCGACGTTAAGAGGTTGACGAAGAACTCAAAGATGGATGTCAGGATTGAGGCGGTCATCACGCTCCCATCCTTACCGGTTTTTCAGTCGAGTGAGAACACGCTGTCGTTCCTTCATTGCTGGCAGAATTGCTAGGTATGGCACATCGACCACCGTTCTTCTCAGCTCCCCGCCAGTTCTTGCTGGCGGAGTATGCCCTCTTACCGCTCCGCGCCTTTCTGGGCGGCACTTTTTTGTTCGCGGGGCTTCAGAAGCTCGCGAACCCCGGGTTTCTCGACGCACAGAATCCGGCGTCCATTCAGGCGCAGCTCCTCGGGGCGTCGACGCACAGCCCGATCGGTTCACTCGTGGCTCACCTAGGCGAGCACGCAACGATGCTCGGTATCGGGATCGCCCTGGGCGAAGTGGCAATTGGACTAGGAGTTGTTCTCGGTCTCTGGACCCGACTCGCGGCTCTCGGGGGTATGGCTCTGTCGTTCGGACTTTTCTTGACCGTGAGCTTTCATGCGTCGCCCTTCTATACCGGCTCCGACATTGTTTTCTTCTTTGCTTTTATTCCCTTCCTGCTCGCGGGCGCGGGAACCCACCTCTCACTTGACGCCATCATCGCCCGCCGAGTTGCTCAGCGTGAACACGGGGTCGACCCGAGAGTTGTGGCAGCTCCGTTCGCCGTCGTTCAGCAACACTGCGGCAACTTCGCCGACGGTGCGTGCCGAGCGCTGTCCGGTGCACCGTGTGACGCCGCCGCGTGCCCCGTTCTTCAGCGCACAACCCCCAGTTGGCGTGGGCGCCGGCGGCTGACTGACCACGAGCGCCGCACCGTTCTCATCGGAGCGGGCTTCGCTGCCACGGTGGCTGGGGCGGCGGCCGTACTGTCCGCGGCGGCGGCCGTGTTAGGCCGCGTCGTCGGTGGTGTACAGACCTCGGAAGTGACTCACCTGTCGACAACGACCACGACGACGTCGAGTTCAACCACGTCGCGTTCGGCAGTGTCCTGGGGTCGGACCGCAAGATGCTGAAGAGCCGCAGCGGCGAATCGATCAAGTTGATATCGCTCCTCGACGAGGCGGTGGAACGCGCATCGGCGGCCATCGCCGAGAAGAACCCGGACATGCCCGCGGACGAACGTGAGCGCGTGGCGAACATGGTGGGCATCGGTGCGATCAAGTACGCCGACCTCAGCGGTG
>CAXBRG010000177.1:0-2997 GCA_963977995.1 uncultured bacterium
CCGTGCGGACGCCGAACGCGATCAGTGGCCAGAGTCCGCCAATCTCGTCGCCAGACCGCCAGGCCTCGGCCTGCCGGATCGCCGCGTCGGGAGTCACGACTTCGTGAATGCGGGCGTACTCGACACCGGTGGGCACGTTCGGGTCGAGGCGTCTCGCCTCCTCGTGGGCGGCGATCTGGAAGACCGAGTCCCCGCTCGTGTACACGATCGGGTTCCCGGTGGCCAGGTGCTCGGGGCCGAGCTCGGCGTCATCGTCACTAAACGCAACGATGTCGGCGCGAGAGTGTCGGAGTCCTTCGGACATCGCGGCGAGCACGCCGGGCTCATCGACCGTCACGACCCGAGCCGCGGCCTGGTGGGCGACGGTGATTGTTGCGGTGTCGTTCGATCGCGCCACCACAATGATTGACGAGAAGGGCACTTGTTGCTGGTTCGCAGCGGCGAGTGCCCGAGCGAGTTCGTCGGGTCGAGCGAAGCTCGGAATGATGAGATCAATCGACATCACGGTGCACTCAGGACAGCGATTGCTCGATCGGGAAATAGCCGTCGCAGGGGACTCGGCATCGCCCCACGGAGCCACAACAGGTCGTCCCGCGTGAAGAGGTGCGTCACTCGGATCATGAGTAACGTCACCGCGCCGTAGAGCACCGCGAGTATGAGGGCCGCGATACCGGCGTGTGATCGCGACGACAGGGCCCAGTCCCAGTGGTCCATCACGAAGCGACTCGTCACGGTAGCCACTGTGCCAATCAGGACGATGCGAACCAGCCACGGCGCAATGAGTTGACGGGCGGGCGTCGCGACGAGCCGGGCGAAGCGTGCCAGAAGGTATGTCGTCGCACAGATTTTGGCGACGAGTGTTCCGATCAGAACACCGTTCAGACCGAACGGCGTCACGAGGGCGAGTGTGAGCGTGGCGTTGACGATGAACGCCACCGCTTGAGCTCGAGTTCCCAGCCCGACCTTCCCCAGAGCGAAGATGGCCGCGCCCGTGACCGGGCGTGGCGTGCCCGCCAGAATGCCGAGTGCAATCAGAATCGTGGCCCACGATGCTTCGTGAAAGGGATTGTTGAGCCAGGCCAAGAAGAGAACCGGTCCGCACGAAATTACGAGACCACCCATCACGGTGCCGATCAGGGTGATGATGCGACTAGCGCGGGTATAGATCCGTTGGATCGCTTCGGCCCCCTCGTCGGCGGCCACTGCCGCTGAGACCGCCGGCAAGATATTTCCATTGGGGATGTAGCCGAAGTAGGTGATCTGTCGGGCGAGTCGCGTCGCGATGGACCAAATACCCGTCGCCGTCGGAGAAACCAAGACCGATATCACGACGGGATCGGTCTCGTACGTCAGCGTGTCCAAGATTGCGTTGAGTTGAAACCAGCCCGAGAACGTTCGTAGTTCCCTTCGGGTCTCTCGAGGGATGCCCCGCGGGCTCGCGTAGGGAGCTCCGTGGCGCACGGCAATTACCACGAAGGTCGCAAGATACGCCACGAGATACTGGGTCGTGGTGGCGACGATGATGGCCGAGAGGCGCATGTCGCGCGTCAGGCACCACACCAAGACGACGCCGTAGAGAATGCGAGTACTCGCGTCGATACTCGTCACGATCCACTGTTCACCCACAGCGAGGAGGCGACTCGAGAGCGTGGAGAGAATCGAACCCAAAAAGATGAGTGCGTAGGTCCAGTAGAAGAATCTCTCCGCGGCGACCCGGACTCCCGGGGAGTACCCCATATGTCCCATGAGCGGATGCACGATGGCGAACAAGACGGGGGAGAGCAGGAGTGCCAACCCGAGCCACGCGAGTGTCCCGACGGCACAGATTCGCGCGGCAATCTTGTGGTCACCACTGACGCGTCCCATCGCGCCATATCGCATCACCATCCCACCGAAGTTGGGGTCGAGCTTTGAGATGTAGCCAACGGCCACGGTCACGAAGCTCCAGATTCCAAACTCCACGAGTCCCAGGTGATCGAGGGCGATCGGCGTGGTAACGAGAGCGATGACGAGGACAACGACGACGCCGGCCGCGTTCACCAGCGAGTTCGTCGCCGCCCGAGCAGCGCGGAACTCGTGTCCCCGGTGAGGGGATGCTGAACGTTCGCTCACCCTTTGATTGTGGCAGGTCACGACCGTCCGGAGAATCTGCCACGATGGAGCGGTGAGAAACCGTGTCGTTGTCGTGGCCCACGCGTGCGTCCTCGCGCCTAATCAGTCGGTGTACTCGAATCTCGCGGTCGACCACGACGTGGACGTGGTGGTGCCGGCGGTGTGGCGCGACGATCTGCGCCCGACGCCGTACGGATTCACACGGCCCGCGACATCGGACATCACCATGCACCCCGTGAGCGTTCTCGGCATGGGACGTCCACAGCGTCACCTGCACCTGTGCTCGCCGCGCCGAGTGCTGGAACGCCTTCGTCCGGACGTCGTCGTCATCGAAGAAGAGGCCTTTTCGGTGGCGGGCTGGCGGTGGTCGAGAGCGGCTCGACGGTTAGGACTCCCGTACGCGGTGCAGTGTGCGGAAAATCTTGAACGTCACCTCCCCCTGATCGTTCGCTGGAGCGAGCGCTCAGTGCTATCGCACGCTGGTTGGGTGATGGCACGTTCGCCCGCCGCCGGGGAGCGTGCGGTTCGTCACGGGGCGCATCCGAGTGCTGTTGAAGTAGTTCCCCACGGCGTCGACGCGGTTCGTGACCACGCTCCCGCACCGCGGTCGGGAGTCATCGGTTTCGTCGGTCGACTCTCACCGGCGAAGGGCGTGAACGATCTCCTCGAAGTCGCCCGTCGGCGACCGGACGTGACGGTGGAGTTTGTGGGAGATGGTGAGTTGCGTGAGGCTGTGGCCACGGCACAGAACAACGTCGTGTATCGCGGCGTGATGTCCACCGAAGAGCTGGAAGAGTTTTACGCATCGGTCAGCGTGGTGGCTGTACCGAGTCGCACCACGCCGACCTGGAGCGAGCAGTTCGGTCGTGTGATAATCGAAGCACA
>CAXBRG010000178.1:0-2997 GCA_963977995.1 uncultured bacterium
TTCCTCGAACATCCGCCAAGGCCCGCACGACGTTGCGACACGTTCCCTGGAGGTTGTACCCGTAAGCCCACACCAACGCGACTCTGCCGTGACCATACGTCGAAACAAACTGACTCGGCGAGGTCGCCGCAAAGGCCGAGGTGTAGTCGTACCAGTCAACGATGTCCGGACGGGTACCCCGAGGATACGAGACATAGGTCAAA
Source organism: uncultured bacterium (assembly GCA_963977995.1). Taxonomy (GTDB): domain Bacteria; phylum Actinomycetota; class Acidimicrobiia; order Acidimicrobiales; family RAAP-2; genus RAAP-2. The sequence goes on from CAXBRG010000178.1 coordinate 204, forward strand.
TCAGATCGTGCGTACCGCAAGAGTGACGGTCCGAGCTGGTCGGGGCATACCAGCACAGTGGTATCTCGAGGCAATGTCGCCAACGTGGCAGCCACCTGCCCTGCCTGGGTGCGCTGGACTCCCTTACCCCACTTGTCCGTCCACAACATCGCCCCCGAGAAAATCGTCAGAACGGCCAATATGCGAAGAGTCGTTCGAAAGTTCGCAATTCCTATGGCGACCAAAATGAATACGGGGATTGCACCAATCGCCGCGTACCGCGGAACGAATGTTGTGTTCGCCAACTTCGCCGCGACGAGGCCGAGCGTTACGGAACCAAGTCCAAGAAAGCCTAAGAACTGAACGTTGCGGGGAACGCGAAGGTCAACTCCCAGAATCAGGCGACCACTGAGCGGGACCGTCAACAGCCCCACGAAGAGGAGACCGACAAAGGCCATTAGAGACACTTGGTGATGCAGGCTCGGCGTCATGTGATGGACACTTTGATTAAACGCAAAGACGTTGACCCATGTAAAGAACTGCGAGATATTGGGTGACGTGGCCCACGGCGTACCGGTGTGGACCCTCTGTTCATTGAATATTCCGAGCCACGGGAGCCACGCAAGTCCACCGACGAAGAGCGCGATGGTCTTCTGCCGATAGACATCCCGAAAATTCGATCCCGGGCGCCAGGTACGCCAGCCCGACCACGCGAAGGCCGTCGCGATGAAGTAGAGCGCCCAGTAGTGGGTATAGAGAAGCACAGCGGAGATGGCGGCAAGGCTGACCGTCCGACGAACATCGCGACTTCGCCACGGACTCGTCCACACCACGAGAAAGAGAGCGACCTCGAGCATCACCAATGAGTACATTCGCGTTTCGGTGGCGAAATAGACGGCGTAGGGCGTCACGCTGGTGACGGCAACAGCGATCAGCGCAGTACGAACATCTCGCAACCGTCGAACAACGACATACACCAGAGGGAGCGTCGCCACGCTGAACACTCCAGAGAGCGCTCGAACCGCCATGTCGGAACTACCAAACACACCCATCCAGTGGTGCAGCAGGAAGTAAAAAGCCGGTGGCGCCCCGTCGTGACGCAAGCTCTCAACAATCTGGCTGTACGAACCTTGAGAGATGTTCACCGTCAGGACTTCGTCGAGCCACATCCGGGAGTTGGCGACGAACCGAAAGAAGAGCCCGGCGGTGAGGTCAACGACTATCACGGCACCGAGGAGAGTCGCTATCGAATTCCTACGGAGCCAGTGAAGTATTGCCATTGGTCAAATCTTACGAGTGACATGAACCATCGGTGGGTTGCCTGCTCGCTAGTCTTAGGCAGGTTGAAAGAGGGGGAACGTGCGAAGTTACGTTTTGAGGCGATTGGGGCTGCTGGCCGGAATCGTAATCGTTATCTCCATCGGTAGTTTCTTCATGATCCACTTGCTACCTGGTGACCTGGCGACGGTGATTCTCGGCGCTGGCAACACACCCGAGAATCGTAAGATTCTGTACGCCCAATTGGGTTTGGACAAAGGTCTGATCCAGCAATATTTCGTGTGGGCCAGCCACGTTGTGCGGGGAGATCTGGGCTACTCCTTTGTGTCGAGCGAATCCATCAACGGCATCATCTGGCACGCGCTGCCGATTGACATCGAAATGATCGTCTTGGCCCAGATTGTCGCCTTCGGCATGGCAATCCCCCTTGCCATGCGCGCCTCTCGCAAGCCCAACGGCTTCTTTGACCGTTTCGCCAATGGATTCAGCTTCGGAATGCTGTCAGTGCCCTCATTCATCATGGTGGTCTACGCCGTACTCTTTATCTCTCTGATACTTCAGATTCCCAATACCGGTCCGGCGAGCTTCACGCGAATGCCGGGATTTGGGCTGTTGTTCTCTGATCCAGCGGAGTACTTCGACACCTGGCGCCTCAACCTTCTCAGTATGTTGATTCCCACGCTCACCGGAGCAATCGGCGCCTTCGTGATCTACTTCCGCACGCTCCGATCCGACCTGATTGCGACACTGCAAGAAGAGTTCATCACAATGGCCCGTTCGAAGGGTCTGCGTCGCCGACGGATCCTTTGGCGCCATGCCTTCCGACCCTCATCGGTCGCACTTCTCAGCACGGCCGGTTTGAATATTGGAAACGCTATCGCCGGTGGTTTCGTTACCCAGTTCCTGCTCGCTATCCCCGGTCTCGGCGCCACTCTGATTGCCGCTATCACCACTCAGGACTACGTCTTGATTCAGGGCATCGTCTTCGTGGTCGCCGTCAGCGTCGTGACTATCAATTTCATTGTTGACTTCATTACCACCCTCATCGACCCAAGGATTGCGCGTGACTGATCAAATCGACACTCCGACAACCAGTGAAGTGGTGGAACAACCCGAGAAGCGTGAGCCGCTCGGCGTGTTCTTCTGGATATGCGTTGGTTGGTTGCTGTTAACCGCGCTTAGCGCTCTGGTGGGTCCGTTACTGGTAAACCCACTGCACTGGCTAAAAGACCCCAACGCGATGATGAGCATGCCGGGCGAGCCCATGTCACTGTCACACCCCATGGGAACCGACCAGCTCGGCCGCGACTATCTCTCCCGCCTGATCTACGGCTGCCGCATCTCGATGCTGATCGGTCTCACCGTGACCGTAGTCTCGGCGGTCATCGGCATCGCGATGGGCGTGCTGGGCGGCTTCTTCGGCGGCAAGATCGACGACGCCGTGCTGTTCGCGATCACGACACGCCTGTCGATCCCGGTGGTGCTGGTGGCGCTGGCGGTGGTCGGGCTGCTCGGCAGCTCGATGACGCTGCTGGTG
>CAXBRG010000179.1:0-2993 GCA_963977995.1 uncultured bacterium
GTTGTCGGCCATTTCGGCTTTCGCGACGACATCTTGGTACCACTTGGGGAAATCGTCGAGTCGATTCGTTAGCGCACTTTCGGCCACGCCGCTCCTTCGTATGAGATGAATTCTACCGAATGACTACTGTTCGTCCGCGAGACGGCGGCGAATTTCGGTGATGCGTTCGGTGGCGTGGTTCGCGTCGTCACCTTTTGCGTCCAGCAGTGCCAGTCGATCGGCTTCAGCTTCGGCTTCGGCCGTGCGATCGCGCTTTTCGAGTCGAGCTTCCACTCCCTCTTCAAGGAGTTTCTCGGCCTCGGCGACGAGCGCGTCGACCATCTCGTCTTCGGGAACCACTCGCACAATCTGTCCTCGAATAAAGAGGTGGCCGCGCTTGCGTCCCGCCGCGATACCGAGGTCGGCGTGACGGGCCTCGCCGGGGCCGTTCACGACGCAACCCATGACGGCCACCTGGAAGGGCAGCTGACGATCTTGCAGGGCCGCCTGAGCCGCGTTAGCCACCGCAATGACGTCCACTTCGGCTCGGCCACAACTCGGACAGGCGATGAGGTCCAAGCCCTTACGTTCCCGCAGGCCGAGAGCTTCGAGCAGTTGCCGGCCGGCCTTGGCTTCCTCGACGGGATCGGCGGTGAGTGAATAGCGAATCGTGTCGCCAATGCCCTCGGCGAGCAGGGTGCCAATCCCGGCAGTCCCCTTCAAGAGACCACCGGGAAGAGGGCCGGCCTCGGTGACACCGAGGTGCAGGGGGTAGTCGAAGGTGGCGGACGCGAGGCGATAGGCCGCGATCATCAGAGCCACACTTGAGGCTTTCACCGAAATCTTGACGTCATCGAAATCAACTTCGCGGAAGTAGTTGAGTTCGATCTGCGCCGACTCCACGAGCGCTTCGGGTGTCGCCCCGCCGTGCTTCGCGTAGAGGTCGGGGTGCAGCGAACCGGCGTTCACGCCAATGCGAATCGGAACGCCACGGTCCTTGGCTTCGCGAGCTACCAACTTGATCTCTTCGGGCTTACGTAAGTTGCCGGGGTTGAGTCGCAGCCCGTGCACTCCCGCCTCCAGCGCGGCGAGGGCCATCTCCACGTGAAAGTGAATGTCGGCGACGATGGGCACGGGCGATCGCGGCACGATCTGCGCCAACCCTTCGGCGGCTTCTTGTTCGTTGCACGTGCAGCGGACAATGTCCGCCCCGGCGGCCGAGAGCGCGTAGATCTGTTGCAGAGTGCCCTCGACGTTCGCCGTCTTGGTCGTCGTCATCGACTGCACCGACACCGGCGCATCGCCGCCCACGGGGACCGAACCCACCATGATCGAACGCGTTCTCTTGCGGGGTGTCAGCAACGCTGAGGAGATTTCCACTCTGTCATTCTGCCGTGATGGGAGCCTCGACGCGACCTATTGGAAGGGATTGGCGATGGGATGGACGATATCGAGATAGAGCGTTGAGAAGAAGAGTACGGCGAGTAGAGCGAGGAAGGCGTAGACGAACGGCGTCATTTTGGTCAGATCCGCTTGGTAACGGGGTTGGCCCTTGCGCGAGCGGAGTCTCTCGTAGGTCGCCACCGCGATGAGTCCGCCGTCGAGGGGCAGCATGGGAATCAGATTGAGTACGCCGATGAAGATATTGAGGGTGGCGAAGACCTGCACAAACTCCCGGGGGCCGGCGTCGGCACTCTGGACGGCGAGTCGCACGGCCCCGTAACCCGAGACGGGCCGCTGACCGGTCGACGCGCTCACCTGAGCGGCAGCCGGGTCGGTCACGTCACGCACCAGGCTCGACAACTGACTGGGAGCAAACATGCGCGGGAGCGACGCCACGGCGCTGGAAGTGAGAGTGGCGATGTAGTGCCCGCTCGTCGTCACGGCGGACCACGGGCTGAGTCGGGAGTACAGCGGCTGGAGCTCAACACCCAAGTAACCCGCGGGCGCCCCTTCAGGATCGCGTAACGGCACTCCACCGATGCGCACCGTACGACCATCGGTGGGTGTGACGACGCGCGTGACGTTGTCGCCGTCCCGACGGAGCGTGAGGGTGAGCGGCACGCCGGCGGAGTCGTGCACCGCGGCGATGAAGTCACCCACGTTGGACAGGGTGTGTCCATTGAGGGCGACCACTTCATCACCCGCTCGAATCCCCGCGGCGGCGGCCGGCGTCACCACGCCGTTGTCCCACTGCAGTAGACCCGCGATTCCCACTCGACGATCGTCGGGGACTCCGAGAACACTGAGCGACGCCACCACGATCACGAAGGCAATGATGACGTGCATGAGCGAACCGGCCGAGGCGACGAGCACACGGCGGGGGTACGACTGCGCGCGATAGCTGCGGGGCTCATCGACGTCGTCGACGTTCTCCATCGTCGACATGCCGACAATCCGAACGTACCCACCGAGGGGTAGCGCCTTGAGTCCAAACTCGGTCTCTCCCCGGCGCATCGACCACACCCGAGGGCCAAAGCCAACAAAAAATTCGGTGACTTTCATCCCCGTCATTCGGGCGGTGATGTAGTGACCGAATTCGTGGCCCACGACCATCAAGATCACGGCGACCACCACTGCGGGAATCAGCCACCCCGTCATGGCAACGATTGCAACGGCCGCCGCGACTGCGACCACCGACTGCAGAGCTCTCTCGCGGGTTGTTGGTGTCATCGCTCCGACATCATCGCACGGGCGATGGAGCCGGCGTTGCGCGAGAAGCTCGGCCAGCCGATCGTGATCGACAATCGCGGCGGCGCGGGCGGCAATATCGCGGCAGAGTTGACGGCCAAGGCGCCGGCGGATGGCTACTCGCTGCTGATGTCGACGTTGAGCATTCAGTCGATCAACATCAGCCTGTACTCCAAGTTGAATTACCACCCGCAGCGAGACATGACGCCCGTCACGCTGGTGGGCGACAGCCCCAACGCGATGGTGATCAACCCCGTGGTGCCGGTGAAAAACGTGAAGGAGTTCATCGCGCTCGCGCGTGCCAAGCCCGGCATGCTGAACTA
>CAXBRG010000180.1:0-2941 GCA_963977995.1 uncultured bacterium
CCGGCCATCATCAGCTCGCTGTCCTGGACATGTTCACGTGACAGCGCCGCGAGCGCGACCGGCAGCGTGTGCATCTCACCGTCGGTCAGCACGATCAGCGGCCACATGAAGTCGTTCCAGCTGCCGAGGAAGGCGAACACCGCCAACGTCACGAGCACCGGCTTGAGCGTCGGCAGCACGATGTTCCAGAAGATGCGCCACTCGCCGGCCCCACCGCACCGAAGCGCGTGGCGTTGGTCACGCACCCCGATGGTGGCGCTACGCATCCCCATATCGCCGAGGGGGTGCAGCGCGCGGGCGTGGCCCTCGAACGTGCCGGTTACGTCGTGGAGGAGGTCATGCCACCTCTCCTGGTCGAGTCGTACATCGCCTGGAGTGAACTCATGATGGCGGACACGAGTGTTCTCCGTCCCCTGCTGGAAATGGTCATGGGTCCCGAAGGTCTGCGCTTTATCGACCTCACCAACTCATCGTTTCCTCCTCCGACGGTGGAGACGATTTTTGCGACCCACCAACTACGCGATCGGGTGGCAAAGGCGTGGCAGGCGTTCTTCTTCGAATATCCAATCATCGTTGGTCCGACCTGGACACAGCCACCGTTCCCGCTGGGATTCGACATTCAAGATCAAGAGAGTGCGCTCGCCGTCCTGGAGCTCTTCCGTTTCGTCCTGCCCGCCAACTTGATGGGACTACCCGCCGCCTGTGTGCCGACCGGAGTCATCGAGGGGCTACCGGTGGGAGCGCAACTCATCTCCCGCCGGCTTCGCGAGGACCTCGTCCTCGATGCGGCCGAAGCCGTCGAGCGTGAGCTCGGCGTCGTGACGCCCATCGACCCGCGGTAAGAAGTGGTCTCCTCCGTGCGCGGTTTGCTTCGCCGACACGGTCATCTGGTCGTCTTCGCCGCCGTCGTGCTGGCGGCATCCATTCGGCGACTCGGAGGGTTCACGCCACACTCCCTATGGTTCGACGACGCCTGGGCGGCACTGCCGGCCCGCGAGTCGTTCAGTCACGCTCTTTCCATGTCGGTATCCACGCCGCTGTGGACCCTGGCGGAGCGCTGGTGGATCATGGTGGGGCCCGACGCTTCCTACTGGGCGCAACTACCGTCCTACTTTTTCGGCCTCGTGGGAACGCTCTTGATGTACCCCGTGCTGCGTCGCCTGGGCGCGAGTGCGTGGGCCGCGGCACTCGGTGCGTCGCTCTTTGCGGTGAATCCAATGATGACCACGTACTCCACGCGGGTCAAGCCCTACACCCTCGAGGTGGTGTTGGCTCTGCTCGTGTATCTCTGCGCCGACACCGCACGGCGCGAACGGGACCGACGGTCGCTTCGTGTCCTCGCGGTCCTCAGCGTGCTGGCCGCCCTTTCTAGTTTCGGTACGCTCACGACGATTGGTACGGTCTGGCTCGTCTTGTTGTGGCAGTCGCGGGGCGATCGAGCAACTCTCCGACAGCGACTTCGGTATGCCACCTTCGCCGGTGTGGCCGCCGGCAGTGTCGTTGTTCCCTATGTCCTGAGTAAGCCGCCGTCACTGTCGGATAACTGGGTGCGACGGGGTTACATGTTCGGTTACGACTCGGTGCACCAGTTTGTACACAACCTCGTGTCGATCCTCGCGGGGTTTCCCCACTCCTTCTTCAACATCGCCTACCGCTTGAAGTACGACCCGGGTCACAGTCACCACTACGGACTCATCTACGTCTTGGCCGTCGCCACCGTGGTGCTGGTGGTGGTGACCATGGTGTGGTGGCGCCGTGAACCAGTCGTCGACCGACAACGCTGGTGGGTTGTCGCCGCGATCATCCCCGCGAGTTTCTTCGCAGCGGTCATCGACGCCTTTCCCTTTGGTGACGGTCGCACGGATCTCGTGTTCTATCCCGCTGTGGTCGTTGTCGGTACCGTGCTGTTGGAGCGGGTCGTCCAACGTCGGATGACGACGATGCGGGGACGGCGGATCGGCGCCATCGTCGTGGTCTTCTTCGCCCTCGTTCTTCCGACACAACAACTCTGGGCTCGACCGGCGCTCTATCCGACGGTGGAGGTTCGGTCGCTCCTGTCGTACATTGAGTCCGAGTGGCGACCCGGCGACGTCATCGTGGTGCCAGCCTTTTTGACCTACACCTGGGCGTACGACGGAGTGACGCCGTGGCATCTCGAAGTGGGTGGTCGCGACCAGTGGCCGCAAGGATTCCGCGTCGTGTCGGACGATTCTCGGGTTATCGTGCCGGTGGCGTGGACGGGCAGTGATCCCCAGCTCGCGACGCTCGCCGAGCGCTACCGCCGAGTCTGGTACGTCGGGTACACCGTTGGGGTGTGGGCCCCGTACTGGTTCCCCTCCACACAGTCGGGCGTACCGATGCCGAACTTTACGAGTGGCGCGCTCGAACAGGCCGGCTGGCGGGTGTCGTGGTTCTCGCACTACTCCCATAACACCTACGTCACACCGATGGAGTTTCGCCCGTCAACGCCCGTTGATCCACTTCTATGATTGCGCCGGGGGTTCCGGCACGTGAACAACGACACCACACGCAGCATTGACGTCATGATGAGCGAGACGCGGAGCTTTCCGCCCTCGCCCGATTTCGTCCGCCACGCCAACGCGACCGCTGCGCTCTATTCCGAGGCAGCCGACAATCCGGAAGCCTGGTGGACGCGACAGGCCCTCGAGCGGCTGACCTGGGATGTGACCCCCACGGTTGGGCTGGAGTGGAATGCGCCCTTTGCGACGTGGTTCGCCGACGGTCGACTGAACGCTGCCGTCAACTGTGTTGATCGCCACGTCGCCGCGGGGCGGGGAGATCGCGTGGCGTTCCACTGGGTGGGCGAGCCGGAGGGCGACACCGTCGACATTACGTACGCTGATCTGCTCGCTCGGGTGAGTCGAGCGGCCAACGCACTGTGCGATCTCGGCGTGCGAACGGGTGATCGAGTGGCCATTTA
>CAXBRG010000181.1:0-2890 GCA_963977995.1 uncultured bacterium
TGGTGATTCGCCCGTACGGTTACGCCATCTGGGAGCGCATTCAGTCCGAGATCGACACCCGCATCAAGGCCGCGGGAGCCGAGAACGCCTACTTTCCCATCTTCATTCCCGAGAGTTACCTGTCGCGCGAGGCCGAGCACGTCGAAGGCTTCAGTCCGGAACTGGCGGTCGTGACCCACGCGGGCGGCGAACAACTCACGGAGCCGATCGTCGTCCGTCCGACGTCCGAAACGGTCATCGGCGAGTTCATGGCGAAGTGGGTGCACAGCCACCGCGATCTTCCGCTGCTCTTAAACCAGTGGGCCAACGTGGTGCGATGGGAGATGCGACCACGCGTCTTTCTTCGATCGAGTGAGTTTCTCTGGCAGGAAGGGCACACCGCACACGCCACCTTTGAGGACGCGGCCGCGTACGCCCGACAGATTCATCACGAGGTGTACCACGACTTCATTCGCGAGGTGCTCGCCGTACCGGTCTATCTCGGGATCAAGACGAAGGCGGAGCGATTCGCGGGGGCGACCAACACCATGACGTGCGAAGGAATGATGGGCGACGGCAAGGCCTTGCAGATGGCGACGAGCCACGAGCTCGGTCAAAACTTCGCCAAGGCGTTTGACATCACGTTCCAAACCGAAGACGGTCAGTCGGCCCACTGCTACACCACGTCATGGGGGGCGAGCACGCGCTTGATTGGTGGTCTCATCATGGCGCACGGCGACGACCACGGTCTCGTGGTGCCGCCGCGACTGGCGCCGATTCAAGTCGTTGTCGTTCCCGTACGTGACGAGCCCGAGGTGATGAGTGCGGTGCACCGCATCGCCGACGAGTTGCGCCGCGCCGGTATCCGGGTGCGCGTGGACCAGGGTCGAGGTTCGTTCGGACGCCGAGTAACGGACTGGGAGATCAAGGGGATTCCGGTGCGATGTGAAGTCGGGCCCCGGGACCTCGCTGACGGGCTCGTCACCATCGCACGTCGTGACAACGGTGAAAAGAGTGCCGTACCACTTGACGCTGTCGTCACGTCTATTCAGGCGACCCTCGACGCCCAGCAGACGTTCATTTTGGAACGGGCCGAAGACTTTCTGCGGGAGCGGACCGTTGACGTGTCGACCGTCCAGGATGCGTCGGCCGCGGCGAAGGAGGGCTTCGCGCGGGTCGGCTTCGACGTGCTCCGTGGTGAGGGGGAGGCCCAGTTACGCACCGAAGCGATCACGGTGCGGTGCCTGCAACGAGCCGACGGCTCAATGCCCGACAACGAAGACGAGCCCGGTCTCATCGCCATCGTCGGCCGCAGTTACTAAGACCCCGTGAGTCCTCCCTGACCACAGGGGGTCTCTTTCTTGGCACCGGCCCCAAATTCTGGTAAGATTTCTCCACAGTCCGCAAGGACGATTGGACTCGTAATCGCGGGCCTCGGGGCCCGCGTTTTTTCTTGCCAGTCGTCCGCTGACCAGGAAGGAGAGACATGGCTGATCTAGCGACACCCATCGCCGCCCTCCTGGCCGAAATGGACATCTCCCTCTACGACCTCGAATTCTCCGCGGGAACGCTGTCGGTGACCGTGACGCGCCCGGGCGGTATCGACCTCGATACCGTGGCCGCGGCCAACATCGCGATTTCGCAGTGGCTCGATGAGACGGACCCGATTGCGGGGCGCTTCACCCTCGACGTGTCAAGTCCCGGTCTCGAACGACGACTCCGAACCCGCGAGCACTTCGTGCTCGCTATCGGGGAGACCATCACGCTGCGGGAGCGCCGCAGTGGCGAGTCCACTCGTCGACTCGAAGGTGAACTCCTCTCGGTGGGTGCGACCTCGGCCGTCATTCGTGATCGAGAAGCAGGTGACGTGGACGTCATTCTCGACAACGTCGAACGAGCTCGCACTGTTTTTACGTGGGGGGCGACGGCGAAGCCGTCACCGTCGAAAGGTCGCGTCACTGCACCAGCACAGGGAAGGAAAGCACCATGAGTTTTACTGATGCACTAAAGGGCATGGCGGAAGCCGAGGGCATCGACGTCGTCGAACTGCTCAACGCGCTCGCCGAAGCAATGCTGAAGGCGTACAAGAAGCGGCCCGACGCGGCGGAAGATGCCGAAATCGAAATCAACCCGGAGACGGGGGACATCAAGGTGATTGGTCTGGTTCTCGACGCCGACGGCAACATCGTCGACGAATGGGACGCGACCCCCGCCGACTTTGGACGCATTGCGGCCCGCGAGGCGCGCAACAACCTGTTGAACGCCATCGCCGACATCCGCCGCCGGCAGATGTACCTCGAGTTTGCGAACCGCGAAGGCGACATGGTGATGGCGACCATCGAGCAGCTGAACCCCCGCTTCGCCCTCCTCGACATCAGCAAGGCTGAGGCGCTGCTGCCCCAGACCGAGCAGATCTCCTTTGAGATGGACCGCGGCGAGATGGGTAAGGGTGAGCCTCGCAAGACCGGTCGCGACGAAGGTGAAACTCGCAAGTTCCGTCGTGGCGATCGCATGAAGGTCTACATCATCGAAGTACGTAACTCGAACCGTGGTCCGTCCATTGTCGTCTCGCGTACCCACCCGGCGCTGGTCGCCAAGCTCTTCGAAATTGAGGTTCCGGAGATTGCCAATGGTCTCGTCGAGATCAAGGCCATCGCCCGCGAACCCGGTCACCGCTCCAAGGTGGCCGTCGCGAGCAACGACCCGCAGATCGACCCCGTCGGTGCCTGCGTCGGTTCACGCGGTACGCGCGTGCGCAACATCACGAACGAACTTCGCGCCGAGCGCATCGACATCGTTCCTTACAGCGAGGATCCCGTCGAGTTCATCGAAGCGGCTCTCGCCCCGGCGCGCATCCGCGAAGTGATCTTGGATGAGACCACCGGTACGGCCACCGTTGTTGTGAACTCGC
>CAXBRG010000182.1:0-2885 GCA_963977995.1 uncultured bacterium
ATGTCACGGTGACCGTTCGGGCTCGCCTGCAGGGCTTCGATCGCCACCTCGAAGAAGCGGCCGGCGATCTCGGTGCGACGCCCCTGACGACGTTTCGACTCGTGACTCTGCCGATGATTATGCCGGGAGTCTTGGCCGGCGCCATGATGGCGTTCGCCCTGTCGCTGGATGACTTCGTGGTGTCGAATTTCGTGTCGGGGACAACGCTTCCGTTCCCCGTGTGGGTCTACGGCGCCTCACGAATGGGAGTGCCGCCCCAAGTCTTTGTGTTTGGGACCATCATCTTCCTCTTGGGTTTCGCCGGCGCGATTGCCAGTTTGATGATGAGTCGTCGATCGATGAAAACGATCTAGCCGGCCTGTTGCCCGACGGCCGCGGCTGCGGCTGCGGCGGCAGCGGGGTCACCGAGATACTGCCCGTTGATGACCGCCAGTGCGTCGTCGAGTTCGTAGAGGTACGGGATGCCCGTTGGGATTTCAAGTTCCGTGATGTCGTGGGGGCTAATACCTTCAAGCATCATGCGAAGGGCGCGGAGTGAATTCCCGTGCGCCACGACCATCACGACCCCACCTTTTTCACCCTCGCGCCGGAGGTCCGGGGCGATACGGTCCTGAAAGTACGGGGCGACTCGGTCGACAACGTCGCGGAGGCACTCGGTAAGGGGGAGCGACGCGGCGGGAACGTCGCGGTATCGCGGATCGCGGTGTACGACACGGGGGTCGTCGGGGGCCATCGCCGGCGGCGGCACGTCGAAACTGCGCCGCCAGAGTTTGAGCTGCTCCATGCCGAACTCGTCGGCCGTCTGCTTCTTGTCCTTCCCCGTGAGATCGCCGTAGTGGCGTTCGTTGAGACGCCACGAGCGCTCGACGGTCAACCAGGAACGCCCCGCGGCGCGGAGCGCAATTTCGGCGGTGCGAATTGCTCTCGTGAGTACGGAGGTGTGAACGATCCGTAAGTCGAGCTGGGCGGCGGCGAGGAGTTGACCGCCGGCGGCCGCCTCGGCCTCCCCCTGCGCGGTGAGGTCGACATCGTGCCAGCCGGTAAAGAGGTTGGCAACATTCCACTCCGATTGGCCGTGGCGAATGAGAACTAACTGCGGCATGTTCTCAGCGTAGTAACGAAACTACGACGAGGGCGTGAGAGCACTATTCACTAACGATCGAAAGACGGGAGTGACGTAGGTGACGTAGGCACTCGAGAGGTGGCTCCGATCGGTGTAGACGAGTTTGTGATTGACGACGGGCGGGCAGAGAGCCATGGGCTTCGCCTTTGTTGATGGTGTGCACGTCAGAGAGATGAGCGGTGCCAATCGAGCGTTCGCCGTTTTGGCGACCTGCTGATCGCGGCGGAGCAAGAGCATGGTCGGGTCGGAGGGATTTGCGCCGTTGTAGGGCGTGTTGCACGCTGTCACCGTCGTGAGATGGCTATTGACACAACGGGCTGTCTCCTGGCCTGCGGTGCGCATCGTTGTCGAACCAAGAATGACCTTCTTTGGCGCTGTGAGTTGCTGGACAAAGTTGCTCATCCCCGTGACGTACGCCGCAAACGTCGCGGGAACGCTCGACGCGGCTTCGGTGCCACCCCCAACGAGGATGACGTCGGGATGGAGGGCATTGATGGCCCCCACTACGTTGTCGTTCCACGTGTGGCACGATGCCGCCGACACCACGAGGCCTTCAAACTTGATGAGGCCGGTTGAAAAATCCATTGTGACTGGTGGGCATCCGGCGTAGATAAACGACTTGAGTTGGAACTTGTCCTGGTTGGCCATGGCGATGAGGGCGGGCAACCACATTCCCGCGTGAGATGCACCGACCAGGACCACGGTGGTGGCTCCGTTGGTAGGACCAAAGTTGCACGGAATGGGGTTGTCCACAATCCATGTCGCGAGCCGAGGGTTGCAACCAACTTCGAGACGATCGAGTCCTACGAACGCCCATGCTGGCTTCGATAACACTTCCGTGAGCGTCGGCTGGATGGTCCCGACCGAGTTGCTGCGACTGGCGCCAGATATCTGACTGGCGAGCAGCGTGGGCGTGAGGGGCGGAACGGACACCGCCGTTGCCGACGTGGACGTCACGCTCGCTAGCGCGAGGAGACCGGTCGCGGCGAGAGAGATGCGTGTTCGCAGGGCCCGTCGCGCTCTCACAGTTTCGCCACCACTGGTTGAAACACCGACTGGACGTGACTGGTAAATCCCACGGAAAGGTGCGAGCCATTCACGTAGACGAGTCTGCCGTCAATGACGGCGGGGCACCGCAGAGAGGTGGACCCCGCCGCGACGGGTGTGCAGAGGAGGGGAGTGACATCGAGCAGTTCGGCACCGGTGGCACGAGCGACTGTTCGGTCCGCACGTAACAGCGCCGTTGTGGGATCCAGTGCTCGACGAAGGTTGACGCGTGTGGCGCAGAGAGTGATGGCTGTCCGATGAGACACGAGACACTGAGCCACCTCACCGGCCGTCGTAACGCGGGGCGAGCTGCCGATGATGTACTTACGACTGACGTGGATGGCGTCGATGAATGCTGCGAGACCGGTTGTCCACTGCGTCTGCGTTTCACCGGAAATATCGAACTCCGTCCCGCTGCCGATGAACACCGCCGCGGGTCGCAGGGCGTCAATGGCCTTGCCAACGCGGGAGTTCCACGTGGCGCAAGTGGTAGCGGTGACCTTGGGATCCACCGGGGTCAGAGGTGGCAGTGGCGTCGTGGTGATGATGGGTACGCAACTGGTGTAGATGAATGTCTTGAGGGCGAAGTGATTGTCGAGGGCGACTTTGCTCAGTGCCCGACTCCACATCCCCGCGTGCGATGAACCGACCAAAACAATGGACGTCGAACTGGTGGTGTCGCCCAGCGTGCACGGTTGGGGATTCGCGATAAGAG
>CAXBRG010000183.1:0-2797 GCA_963977995.1 uncultured bacterium
AGTTCTGCACGAGTCCCTTCATCGCGGTGATCTGCAGGATCTGGGTGTGGTTTCCACGAGCTCCGGAGTCAACCATCATGCGAATGGGATTGTCGCGTTCACCTTCAAGCAACTTCGTTGAAATTTCACCGAGCTCACGACCCGCACGCTGCCAGATATCAATCTGCTGCTGGTTGCGCTCGTGGTCAATAACGTTGCCACGCTGGAAGTCCAACTCGACCTTCTCCGCCAACTTCTCATACCGGTCGATGATCTCTTCTTTGTTCGGGCTGACAACGATGTCATCAAAGCCGAGGGAGATTCCCGACTGGCTCGCAAAGCGGAATCCGAGATCCTTGATTGCGTCCAGTGCGTCCGCTACTTGATGGCGAACAAACGAGTTCGCAATCTCTTCCACGACCGTACCGATGGGCAACGAGTTCTTGCCGACTTGCTCGTTGATGAACTTGTAACCAGCCGGCAGAGCTTCGTTAAAGATCACGCGACCCGGCGTCGTCGCCATGGACCGACGGCCATTTTCGACGGGCACCCCCGCGGCCGCCAGGCGACCGGCGAGCGACGACGACGACTCGTCGGCCGTCGTGCGAACCACAATCTCCGTGTGCAAGCCGATGATGCCACGGTCGAGGGCGGCCTCAATCTCGTGAGTGTGACGGAAGGTCAGCGGCGTCGCGGGGCGATCCTTGGCATCTTGTGTGAGGTAGTACACACCGAGGACCATGTCCTGGCTCGGCTCTGTGATTGCGCGACCGGTCGCCGGCGTGAAGATGTTGTTCACGCTCAACATCAAGACGCGAGCTTCCGCCTGGGCTTCGGCCGAGAGCGGGACGTGGACGGACATCGTGTCACCGTCGAAGTCGGCGTTGAAGGCCTTGCAGACCAGCGGGTGAATTTGAATCGCCTTGCCGTCAACGAGAACGGGCTCGAAGGCCTGGACACCGAGTCGGTGCAACGTGGGAGCACGGTTCAAGAGCACGGGGTGCTCTCGCGTCACTTCTTCCAACTTCTCCCACACCGCCACGTGACGGTGTTCCACCATGCGCTTGGCACTGCGGAAGGTACGGTTCCCGTCATCGGCCATCAGAGCCCGGATAACGAATGGCTTGAAGAGCTCCAGCGCCATGATCTTTGGCAGACCACACTGGTGCAGTTTCAGTTGCGGGCCCACCACAATGGCGGAACGTGCCGAGTAGTCGACACGCTTACCGAGCAGGTTTTGACGGAACCGACCCTGCTTACCCTTCAGTACGTCAGTCAATGACTTCGCGGGTCGACCCGAAGGTCCCGACGCCGCTCGTCCGTGACGACCGTTGTCAATCAGAGCATCGACGGCCTCTTGCAGCATGCGTCGCTCGTTATTAATGATGATGTCCGGTGATTCGCCGGACTCCATCAACTTCTTCAGTCGATTGTTCCGGTTAATCACGTGACGGTAGAGGTCGTTCAAGTCGCTCGTGGCCTGACGTCCACCATCGAGTTGAACCATGGGACGAAGGTCCGGCGGGATAACGGGAATTCGTTCGAGAATCATCGAACGGGGGTCGTTAAAGCGCTGCCCATTCTCGTCACGACGGTTAAACGCCTGGACCACAGCGAGGCGCTTATTGAGCTTGTCGGTCCGTTGCTTTGACGACGTTTGCTTAAGGGCCGAGATTAAAGCCGCCTCGACCTCATCGAGATCAATCTGCTCGATAAGGTCCAAAATGGCTGCGGCGCCCATGCCGCCACGGAAGTATTCACCGTAGTTACGAGCCATCTCGCGGTACAGCAGTTCATCTTCGATGATCTGACGGACATGGAGAGTCTTGAACGTGTCAAAAGCCTGAGCTGCACGGTCCTTGTCCTGCTGAGCCATTGACTTGATGTAGTTCGTGCGGTCTTCGTGATCCTTGCCTAGGGTCCGCAGCTCGTTTTCCTTGGGTGTCTCACCCGACGTCAGGTGCGTGCGACGCGCCTCGTACTCACTGACCAAACGCTCCAATTTGGCGTTCGCGATGCGGTCGATGTCCTTCAATCGGTCCTCGAGGTCTTCCTCGAAAACGGACAGATTCTCCTTGCGACCAATGCCATCCACGTACGTGATAATGCGGGCGGCGTAGTAGACGACCTTGTCGAGTTGGCCCTTTTTGAACTCTTCCTTGACGTCGGAGCCCGAGAGCAGGAGCGAGAGCCACTGGTTCTGCCCCCGGAGGTACCAGATATGGGTGACCGGAGTCTGGAGTTGGATGTGACCCATCCGCTCACGACGGACCTTGTTGGACGTTACTTCGACCTTGCATCGGTCGCACACGACACCCTTGAGGTGGACGCGCTTGTACTTGCCACAGGCGCACTCCCAGGACCGTTGCGGTCCAAAGATTGCCTCGCAGAACAGACCGTCCTTTTCAGGGCGGTTGGTGCGGTAGTTCACCGTCTCGGGCTTCTTCACTTCACCAGACGACCAGTCGGCAATCTGGTTGGGATTGGCGAGTCCGATGCGAACTTGATCAATGGATGTGACGAGTTCCTTCATCATGATTGGAAGCTGGTCCTTTCTGCTCGCTCTTTCGCACGACGTGCGTCGTCTTCGTCCGAACCGTGTTCGTGACGCGTGATATTGATGTGGAGACGGCGACCAATGTCACTGTCGAGGTCGGCATCGGCGAGTTGCACCATGCGACCGTTGGAGCTACGAATCTCTACGTTCAAGCAGAGTGCCTGCATCTCCTTCACCAGGGCCTTAAAAGACTCCGGGACGCCAGGCGTGGGGAGGTTCTCGCCCTTGACGATGGCCTCGTAGGTCAGCTCACGTCCCCGC
>CAXBRG010000184.1:0-2796 GCA_963977995.1 uncultured bacterium
TGTTTCCCGATGGGGATTTTGTGGTGAAACCAACGGTCGGTGCCGGTTCCAAGGACGCCGCTCGCTACTCCTCGTCGGAACACGCCGCTGCGGCGGATCACGTTCATTCGTTGCACGCAAACGGCCGCGATGCCATTGTTCAGCCCTATGTCGACTCGGTCGATACGGACGGCGAGTTCGCCTACGTCGTCATTGACGGGTCGCTCTCGCACGTCATGCGCAAGGGGGCCATGTTGAATCAGCCCGAGGCCGATCGAAGTCAACTGTTTCGCGTCGAGCAGATGAGCCGCGCGCCATTCGATGCCGACGCCGAAGCGCTGGCGCACCGAGTGCTCGCCACCGCGGGAGCTACCGAGGCTCTCTACGCTCGTGTTGATCTCTGTCGGTGGCGGAATGAGTGGGTCGTGATGGAGCTTGAACTGACAGAGCCGTCACTGTTCTTGACCTACGACGATCGGGCGGCGTCGCGCCTCGCGGCCGCGATTGCGGCGCGCATTGGTGCGCAGCGTCGCTAACGCAATAGCTCGTCGGGAACGACAGTGCCCGGTCGATTGACGGGGTCGTTGGCGAGAAAGCGGCCGAAGACGGGTATCTCGGTCAGGCTCTCGGCGCGGAGAACCGCGGCAACGACGGGCACCAAGTTTTCCACTCCGGGGTAGACGAGGTAGCGAGGTTGCCAATCGGGCAGGTACTTCGCGTTGAAGCTCCAGAGCGTTTCAATCGGCAAGACGCCGGAAAGTCGACGCAGGGCCCATCGCTCGACGCGTGTGAATGTGCCGTCACCCTTTTCGCCGTCGAGCACCGAACGAAACGCGGCAAAATTGAGGCTCAGTCCCCGAGCGCCTCGTTCACGGAGATGGGCAATTGTCGAGCAGAGGGCGTAGTCAATGAGACCGTTGGGGTGTTCGTCGGGATCACGACGCATGAGGTCGAGGGAGTAGCCGTTGATCGCGGGCGAGGGAACGAACTGGCAGATGGCGGCCGGCGAGCCGTCCGGTGCCGAGACGATCGTGAGCAGCAGTCCCCGGTCTCGAGCGTGGAACATCCGTCCCAACATCATGGAAAATCCCCGTTCGCCTTCGCCGCGTCGCGACTTACCCATTAAGTCCACGAGATCGTGCACACGAGCTCGTTCAATGGTTGCCGGATCGACGAAGTCGACGGTGTAGCCATAGCGAGCGAGACGGGTACAGGCTTGACGAAGGCCCTTCATCTTGCCGCCCTCCAAACTGAAGGTTTGACAGTCCACCACCGCCTCGTCACCGACGTAAATCTGGTGTAGTCCGAGTGCGTGGTACAGGGGGAGCCAGTCCGCCGAGGCCCCGATTATCGCGATACTCCACCCTCGTCGTTCGGCGAAGCGTTGGAAGGCGCTCGCTACCGCGGCCCGCTCACTCTGCGGTCCAATGGGGTCCGGCGACACGAGCGCGACGCCACCGTAGACGGCGTACGCCACGAGGGAGTCGTGGAAGAAAAAGAACTGTTTGTCGTCGCGCAACGCGAAGTAGTCCAACGTTCCCCGCCCGTGGCGCCGCACGATGTCGCGGGCTCGGATTTCCGCGACGCGACGTTCTCGCTGCGAAAAGGCCATCTGCGACATGCGTCGGTCAACGACGGGTCTCGTGACGAGGTAGAGAAAGCCAATAATCACGCCCGTGCCGACGGCGAGCAAGGTGGGGCTCGCAAAGTCGTCAACCCGATCCGGTAGGGCAAGGCTGCGTAGTCCGACGAGGCGCTGGGTAGCTGCGAGGAACGTTCGCCACCACTCGACTCCGAACGGAAGTCGACCAATGACCACGGCGACCGTGGTGGTGGTCGCGACGGCTCCCAGCAGTGTTGCGATAAGTCGAGGTGCCGCGAGCGCGATCGATCCCCGGTCGGTTTCGCCTCGAAAGGCGTCGCGATTCGTAACGAGCACGATGAGAACCGCGAGGTTGGCAACCGTCGTGAGGAACTGTCCGCCATGCAGCAAGTGAACAAAGGCGGTGATGGCGTAAAGAACGGTGGCGATCAGCCGGGCACGCCGTTGGCCACGTCGTAGGCCGCGTGCCATCATCACCATTCCAATTCCCGCGAATGCCGTGGCCGCCGCCGCACCCTGGGCAATACCGAGGGGGAGAATGTGGAGCAGATCGGCGAGCCGACTCGCCGTCGGCGGAATAATGGCCGAGGTGACGTTGAGTAGCCCCGTGAGGAAGGCCACGCCCGCGACCAAGCGACGGATGCGCAGCTGTCGACGCTGGAGCGCCTGAAGCCGGCCATTCGGTGGCCAGGGGGTGCCGTGGGGCCACGTCGCAATGGCCGTGGGCTCTTGGGGTGGACTTTCGAGAATGGGGTCGCCCGCGACCAACCGCTCGAGCAACGTGGAGGCCGGTAGTCGGACGCCGCCGGCGACCAGGCGTACCGAAAAGGCCGGACCCGTTTGAATCTCTATGAATGTCGTTCGACGAACTCGCTGAAAGACGCTGGGGAATCCGAAACGACCGTATCGCTCGACATACACCGTGCGTGCCGGCCCTGGTGAGGCGCAAAACCCGTGGTCGAGCTCGACGAGTACGGGGCGGGCTGCTCCTCCCACGATCAAACCTCGAGCACCGGGGGTGCGCTGGGTCGCGGCAGCGATGGCGGAGTGGCCCCCGACGCGCAGCTCGTCCAAAATCTCCTCGCTCGTTGCTGAGGCACCACCTCTACGTCGCCGACGTCCCCACAGGCCGGCGGCGGAGATCACCAGCCCCTCGGCGATGGCAGCGAGAAAGAGAGCGAGTGACGCCACACCGAATGAGGTGAAGTGCGGAG
>CAXBRG010000185.1:0-2773 GCA_963977995.1 uncultured bacterium
GATCGGGTGCGACCACGATTGGCATGTTGGTCTCCGCCTGCAGCCGAGCGTCGAGGCCGTGGAGCAACGCCCCACCACCCGTCAGGACGATGCCTCTCTCCATGATGTCGGCCGCCAGTTCTGGTGGCGTTCGGTCCAAGGTGACCTTCACTGCATCGACGATCGCCGACACGGGCTCGTTGATGGCTTCACGAATTTGATTGGTGGTAATCACCACGGTCTTCGGCAGTCCCGTGACGAGGTCGCGACCACGAATCTCAGCCGTGAGCTCTTCTTGCAAGGGATAGGCCGATCCGAGCCGCATCTTTAACTCTTCGGCCGTCCGCTCTCCAAGAGCGAGGCGGAACGTCTTTTTCACGTAGTCGACAATGGCCTCGTCCAACTCGTCACCACCGATGCGCACCGACTGACTCGTCACCATGCCACCGAGTGACACGACCGCAACCTCGGTCGTTCCCCCACCGATGTCGACCACCATGTTGCCAATGGGTTCACTGATCGGAAGGCCCGCACCAATCGCGGCGGCCATTGGCTCCTCGATGATGTACGCCCGTCGGGCGCCGGCGTATTCGGCCGCTTCGATCACTGCTCGGCGTTCCACGCCGGTAATGCCCGAGGGCACACAGATGACCATGCGTGGTTTTGCGAATCGACGTTGGTGCACGCGCAAAATGAAGTACCGCAACATTGACTCACACACATCGAAGTCGGCAATGACGCCATCTTTGAGGGGTCGGATCGCCTGAATGTTGTTCGGAGTACGGCCAATCATCCGTTTCGCCTCGGCCCCCACGGCCAACGGCTTGCCGTCATTGACGTTGACCGCCACGACCGATGGCTCGTTGAGGACGATGCCACGTCCCTTGACGTAGACCAAGGTGTTGGCCGTGCCCAAGTCAACGGCCATGTCCCGACCTAAGAGATTGAACCGACTATCAACCATACGAACCCTCAACTCGTCGCAAACGCGCCGTTAGTCCCTACAGGCTAGGCGGTATTGACGGGTCGTCGAAGTCAGTGGAGCGAGGGGAAGAAAAGGCCAATCTCACGCGTCGCCGACTCTGGCGAATCGGACCCGTGGATCAGGTTCTCCGTCATTTCGATGGCGAGGTCACCTCGAATCGTGCCGGGCGCCGCTTCCTTGGGGTTCGTGACGCCCATCATCTGGCGGACCACTTTGAACGTGTCGCTCGGACCTTCCACGACGAGCAACAGGGCGGGTGAGCGCGTGATGAAATCAACCAGATCGCCAAAGAAGGGTTTCCCGGCGTGCTCGGCGTAGTGCTGCTCAGCCGTCGCACGGTCAATCTGACGCAGTTCAGCCGCCACGATACGCAACTGCTTGCGCTCCAGGCGTCCCACGATTTCACCGATGAGACGACGTTCGACGCCATCCGGCTTCACGATTACAAGAGTGCGATCCATGCCATTCATCGTACTGGCACTAGGAGCGATGTTGATACGGGAGTGAGAGGAGTCCGGCCCGCACGTCGCCCACGAGATACAAACTTCCCGCGATAACGATGTGATCGTCGGGCTGACTTTGTGTTCGGGCGTACCGCACCGCTTCGCGAGGATCGGTCACGACCGTGACCACGCCTCCGCGCTGTTCGATGTACTCCGCCAAAACGTTGGCCGACTGCGCGCGAGGTGAGAGTGGCTCGCAGACCACGAACTCATTCACACCGAGCGTGAAGAAGGGCTCCACCATGTCCGCCACGTCACGACCCGTGAGCATTCCCAAGACGACACGACGCTCCCCAATCAGGTGGAACGCCTCGTCGAGTGTGGCGACGAGTGCTCGCACACCGGCGGGGTTGTGAGCTCCATCAATCAACGTCAAGGGATACTGATCGAGAACCTCGAGTCGTCCCGGCATAGTGACCGAGGCGAACGTGCTCGCCACGACATCGTGGCTGAGCGGTCGATCAAGGAACTCCTCCACCGCCACCGTCGCGAGCACCGCGTTGGCCCCCTGGTGAATGCCGTGCAGCTGGAGATGAATCTCTTCGTATCGCGTCCGCGGCGTAGCGAAGGTGAGGAGACGCCCGCCGAGCGCCAGGTCGTTCGCTTCGAGTTGAAAGTCGCGGCCACGCACGAGCAGTGGACAGCCGAGTTCCTCCGATCGCGTGAGAGCGATATCGAGGACCGTGGGATCGTCAGTTCCGATGATGGCGACGCCACTCGAACGAAAAATTCCCACTTTGTCACGCGCAATGTGAGCAACGGTGGGCCCCAAGACGGCCGTGTGGTCGAGGTCCACGTTCGTCAGAACCGAGACGGCGGCGTCGATCACATTGGTGGAGTCCCACGTACCACCCAGTCCGACTTCGATGACGCCCACTTCCACACCCATGTCCGAGAAGTGCAGAAACGCGGCCACCGTCAGGAGCTCAAATCGCGTGAGACGGATACCGATGGCCTCCTCGACATCGGCAAGTCGCCCCAGCAGTCGAGTGAGATGAGCGTCGGATACTGGCTCACCGTGCACCAGAATTCTCTCGTTAATACGGTGGAGGTCGGGAGAAATGAAGGTGCCGACCGATAGCCCCTGCTCTCGGAGGAGGGCCGAGGCAATCGTGGTCGTGGTGCCCTTCCCGTTCGTCCCCGTGATATGGATGGTCGGATAGTCGTGGTGGGGATTGGCAAGTGCGGCGAGCGTTGACACCACGGGCTGCAGCGTGGGGACGTCGGCTCGGTTCGGTGCGACCTTTTCAAAATCGACGTGCGACTCCAACCACGCCAGGGCCTGCCCGAGGGTCGTGAACTGGAC
>CAXBRG010000186.1:0-2700 GCA_963977995.1 uncultured bacterium
AGGACCCGGCACGTTGGAGGCCCGGATGTCCCGCCATGCCTGAAGCCCTCGCGATCGTCCTGATCAGCGCAACAGTCGCCGCCGTGTATGTCGCGGCGTGGGTTCGCGCGCGCGATCCTTCCGCGCGCAGCCGCCAGGCGGAACGGGATCGACTCCAGCACCAGGAAACCTGGCTGCGCGAACGACTGCGGCAGGCCGAGCGGGAAAACTGGGACCCGCGGATGGTGGAGAAGATTTCTCGAGGTGCCGGTGGCCTACAGGGCAAGACGATCGGCGTGTGGGGCTTGACGTTCAAGGCCGACACCGACGATCGTCGTTGTTCGCCCGCCGTCGACATCGTGCAGCGATTGGTGGCCGCCGGTGCCACGGTGCGAGCGTACGACCCCATGGTTCACGACGCCGGGAGCGATCTGGCTGGCGTACAAATCGTGAGTGACATGTACAGCGCCGTGACTGGTGCCGACGCTTTGGCGGTATTGACCGAATGGTCAGAATTTCGCTTAGCCGACCTTCGCACCGTCGCCCAAGAACTCGGGGCGGGAACGGTGGTGGACTGTCGGAACCTCTTCGAACCCGGCGATGTTCGCGCTCACCACCTTCACTACGAAGGAATTGGCTCCCTGTGAGAGTCGTGGTGGCGGGTGGCGCCGGCTTTCTCGGTTCACATCTCTGCGACGCACTCGCGGCGCGTGGTGACGAGGTCGTCATCCTCGACAATTTGTCGTCGGGATCGCGTGACAACGTGGAGCACCTCATCGACGCCGGCCACACGTTTCTCCACTGTGACGTATCACGGGAGGTTCCCGTTGACGGCGAGGTGCACGGAGTCTTTAATCTCGCATCGCCCGCATCGCCTCCTCATTATCTCCGCCATCCCCTCGAAACGCTCGCCGTCGGTAGTGAGGGAACACGACGTCTGCTCGAGTTGGCCCACGCTCACGGTGCGCGATTTCTGCAGGCATCCACTTCCGAGGTGTACGGCGACCCCCTCGTGCACCCGCAACCGGAGTCGTACTGGGGGAACGTGAACCCGGTCGGTCCTCGGAGTGTGTATGACGAGGCGAAGCGATTCGGCGAAACGCTCGTCACGGCCTATCGAACAACCAAAGGTACGAACACGACAATCGCGCGCATCTTTAATACGTATGGACCGCGTCTTGATCCCGGTGACGGTCGCGTCGTTTCTAACTTCATGTACCAAGCACTCACCGGCGCGGATTTGACGATCTACGGCGATGGTACGCAGACTCGGTCGTTAACGTACGTGGCCGACGAAGTTCGGGGACTGCTGGCGCTCTTTGACTCTGACCATCCTGGCCCGATCAATCTCGGTGGTCAGATTGAGCAAACCATCCTGGAAATTGCCGAGACAATTATGAAGGTGACGGGCACCTCGTCACGCCTTGTGTTTGAACCACTTCCCACCGACGACCCCACCCGCCGCCGCCCGGATATCTCTCTGGCGCGGGAAGTTTTGGGGTGGGAACCAACGACCTCTCTGCTTGATGGCTTGAGCGCTCTGCGCGACGACTACCACCAGCGCCACATAGTGAAGGAGTCCCGATGACTCGCCGCGCCATAGTGACCGGCGGTGCGGGTTTTATCGGTTCCACGCTGGTCGACCGACTCCTAGCTGATGGCAATGAAGTTCTCGCCGTTGACAATCTTTCTACCGGCCGCCTCGTCAATATTGGCGAGGCGTCTCGCCACCGCCTCTTCACGTTTCTGCAGGCCGATATCACCCAAGAAGAAACCGTCGAGGCGATGGCGAACTTTCACCCCGAAGTGGTGTTTCACCTCGCGGCGCAAGCCGACGTTCGTGTGTCGGTAGCCGATCCGATCTTCGATGCGACAGTGAATGTGATTGGCTCACTTCGAGTAATTGAGGCCGCGGTACGAGGTGGGGCGCAACGCATTGTGGCGGCGGCGAGCGGCGGCACTCTCTACGGTGAGGTCGACCCCCGCCATCTTCCGATTCCCGAGACTGCACCGTGGAACCCCCTTGCTCCGTACGGAATTTCGAAGAAGGTCATGATCGACTATCTCCGGTCCGCACAGGCGATCCACGGCATCGAGACCACGAGTTTGGCCCTCGGAAATGTCTTTGGTCCCCGTCAGGACCCTCACGGCGAGGCGGGCGTCATCGCGATTTTTTTCCAGCACTACGAAGCGCAGTCGACTCCGACCGTGTTTGGGACTGGTGACCAAACGCGTGACTTTATCTACGTCGATGACGTCGTGGCGGCGTTCGTGGCAGCCAGTGAGCGACCTGGATCGGGGGCGCTGCTCAATGTCGGAACGGGTATCGAAACATCGGTGAATGACCTCGTGGGTTTCATGAATCACATCACCGAGCGAGACATCGCACCGACCCGCGCGCCCGCGCGAGCCGGTGAACTCGATCGCTCGGTTCTCGACATCTCGGCGGCCAGCCAGGAACTCCAGTGGCAACCGCGAGTTGGTATTGAAGAGGGCCTGCGCCGTACGTGGCAGTGGTTTGCTGCAGCGAACGGCTAGAGGACTGTGTCGAACAGGTCGCACGTGACTTCACCACTGCGCGTCGTGGCGTGCATCTACGACCTTCGTGTCGGCGGCGCGGAGACGTCGCTTCTCGCAGAGTATCGACGCTTGCACCAGTACAACATTGACGCTTCGGTGCTGTGCCTCGGGGAAGACCGCACTCTGGAGAAAGAGTTTGCT
>CAXBRG010000187.1:0-2608 GCA_963977995.1 uncultured bacterium
TGAAGGCGAGAGGGCGAGAGGGACTGGGGGAGTGGTCGTTCAAATGTCACAACCCTCACGGTACGAATCGGCTATGACACCGCCGCGCTACGGCAGAATGGATGCATGGCTCGCCGTCGTCCCGCTCCGCCGTCGCGCTTCATTCGCTGCGTCACGTGGCAGGGGCTGGTCGAGGGCGATTTCGTAGCCGTCAATGTCGAGCGTGAGACTCGAGCGAACTACACCTTTGTGGCCCACGTCACCAACCCCGAGACGGGTGAGGAGTGGATCGAGCTGTGTGGCGGTAAGGCGGGGGAGTCCCGCATTCGCTCGTTCCGTCCCGAGACGATTTACTTGCGGTCGGCTCGCAAGGGCTCACGATTCGTGGGGCTATCCCTCGCGGACGCTCCGTGTTTGCCGTTCGGCGTCGCCTAATTCCTTCGTAGTCTGCAGGCATGCAAACCTCCCGTGCCCGTCGCGGCCTCCCTCTCCTCTTGGCGCTCGCAGGGATTACCCCGGCACTCGTCGTTCGCCTGAGTGGGGCGCATCTTGCTCCCGAGATGGGACTCGCGATCTTTGGCGTTGCCGTCCTCGCCGCCTCATTTATTTTGACCTGGGCCGCCGAGGTGTCTCAGTTAGATATCTCTGGTGGCCTCGCCCTCGCGCTGGTCGCCCTGATTGCGGTGCTGCCGGAGTACGCCGTCGATGCCTATTTTGCGTTTCACGCCGGTACCGATCCGAGCTACGTCGGTCTCGCGACCGCAAACATGACGGGCGCGAATCGACTGCTCCTTGGCGTGGCGTGGCCGATGGTGCTCTTTGCGGCGTGGTGGGCTGCCCGACGGGAGGGTCGCCGAGAGACGTCGATTGAGTTAGAGCACGACAATCGCACCGAGATCGGTTTCCTTCTCGTGGCGTGCATCGTGGCCTTTGCTCTGCCACTACTGGGCAGTATTGCGACGTGGTTTGGTCTGGGTCTCGCGGCGTGGTTCGTCTTCTACATGGTGCGAGTGGCTCGCAAGGAGCCTGAAGAACCACACTTGATTGGGACGGCCGAATGGATTGCCACTCGCGCCGCAACGGCGCGGCGGCGCACGGTTGTCGCCCTCTTTATCGCCGCCACGGTGACCATCCTCCTCTGCGCTGAACCGTTCGCCCATAGCTTGGTCGACACGGGAACCGATCTTGGTATCGACAAGTTCTTCCTCGTGCAGTGGGTGGCACCCTTTGCGTCGGAGGCCCCCGAGTTTGTCATCGTCGTTCTCCTCGCTCTCCGCGGGAACGCCCCGAGCGGTCTGTCGGCGCTGGTCTCGAGCAAGGTCAACCAGTGGACGCTGTTGATTGGCACCTTGCCGATCGCCTACGGACTTGGGGGAGGGTCCTGGTCGGGCCTACCCCTCGGGGCACGACAAAAAGAAGAGGTTCTCCTGACGGCCGCACAGAGTCTCTTCGGTGTGGCGCTCCTCCTCCAGCTACGGTTCCCTCGGTGGGGTGCCGTCACCTTGCTCGGGCTCTTCGCCGTCCAGTTTGTGTGGCACGACACCACCGGTCACTACGTCATGACGGCGGTGTACATCGCCGTGTCGCTCGGCTTATTCGTCCGCGATCGCGCCACCCTCGCGGGTTTCCTCCGGGCCCCGTTTGCACGGAGCGTCAGCGGGACGACATCGTCCTCATGAAGGGTCACACGCTGTCCCACTCGATTGTGATCGCGGCGCCCTCAGAACGGGTCTTTGACGTCGTGAGCGATCTGCCCGGGATGGGACGTTTCTCACTCGAGAATCGTGGTGGGTCCTGGCGTCGCGGTGTCGACGGTCCCGCTCTCGGCGCGACATTCGCGGGCCGTAATCGTCAGGGACGTCTCCAGTGGTCCACCGTCGCAACGGTCACGGACTACGACCCTCTTCGACAGTTTCGATTCGATGTGACCTACTGGCGCATTCCTGTCGCCACGTGGAGTTTCACGATTGCCCCGTGCGAGGGAGGGGTGACGCTGACCGAGACGTGGCACGACAATCGTCCGCCGTGGTTTGCCTTCCTGACGGCCCCGATTGTCCGCGATCGAACGGCGTTTACGACGCTCTCTATTGTGCACACCTTGTCGCAGATGAAGGCGTTCCTCGAGAGCTAGGTGTTGTAGCCCCTCGCGGTGCGTGGTGTCGCGACGGGGTGAGCGACCGCATCAGCGAGGTCGCTGAGAAACTCGTCGACAACGCCACGGTGGTGTGGAGCAATCATCATCTGGAGTCCGTCGGGATCGTGAACGCGCCCGAGTCCCCACCCACGATCATCAAGAACGTCACCGACGGCGTTGATATCGACGCCGTCGGAGGTGAAGGCGAGCAACGGTCCTATCGGAGCGCCGAGGACGCGAAGTCCCGGGGTGGCGGCGATACCCGTGGCGAAGCGTTCGGTGGTCGCCTGCAGGTCGGCAACCAACGTGGCGTACCCCGCTCGACCGAGGTAGTTCATCACGGCCCACGCGGCGGCAATCGGACTCGCCGCCCGAGCGCCGGCGACGCCCGGGGTTCTATACATGCCGCCCGGCCACTCGTGATAAGTGAAGATCTGGGCACGGAGGTCGGCGCGGTCACGGTAGGTGATGACCGATGCGCCCTTGGTGGCGTAT
>CAXBRG010000188.1:0-2606 GCA_963977995.1 uncultured bacterium
GCATGCGCAGCCCGCTCATGCTGCCGCGCCTGGCGGTGATCGATCCGGAGTTGACGCTGGGCCTGCCGCCCGCGGTGACGGCGAGCACCGGCCTCGACGCGCTCACGCACGCGCAGCTCATGAAAAAATCCGCCGCCGTGAAAAAGATGCTCGGTGACGAGGGTCTTACGCCCGAGTTCGTCGCGCCACGGCTGTGGTCGGGCCTATTGGGAGTACGAAGCCAACCAGGACCGGTTCGGTACCCCCATGGCGTTGATGCTCCTGCCGTATTGGACCAACAACTGCGTGTCATCGATGGAGGGCCTGACCTTTGAGTCCTCACCAACGGTGCCGTATCACTTCATGGTGCAGTCGGAGCTATCGGTGGCACCGAGTCGTCCGATGGTGGGGCTGCCCTATCAGGGCGTCAACGTTGACATGGGTGTGCGCCACTTGCAGATGTTGGGTGTGAAGTACTTTTTGGCCTTCTCACCCTCCATCGTGTCGGCGGCCAACGCCTCACCGTTCCTGACGCCCTTAACCGTCATACCGGCGATGGGGGACCGCGGTGTCGAGTGGCACGTCTATCTCGTTCGCGACGCCCCTCTCGTCGCTCCGGTGATCAACCTTCCAAATGTGTTGCCGTCTGCAAACTCACGGATGGCGTGGCTCGATGCGAACGCGTACTGGTGGACGACGCCCTCGACGTGGGATGTCGTGGTGACGAACACTGGACCGGCGATTTGGCCCCGCACGCAATCAATCGGCACTCTCGTGCGACACCCGGTATCTCCGACGGTCGTCAAGAATGTGACGTCGACGGACAACACTCTCTCCTTCGACGTATCGAGAGTGGGGACTCCTGTCGTGGTCAAGATTTCGTACTACCCACGCTGGCACGTGGAGGGAGCGGTTGGACCGTACCGAGCGAGTCCGAACTTTATGGTCGTTATTCCGACGGCGACACACGTGACGTTGCACTACGGGAGCTCACCGCTGACGAGAGTGGGAATGCTCCTCACGTTCATCACGGCCGGTCGAGGCCTTCAGCTCGTCGTGCGTCGCCACCGGCGACGTCCCCAGAACTAACGCGCGAGCAGTTCGCGTATCGACGTTGCGGCTTCCCGCGGGGTGCACTCGGCCGTATTGATGGAGAGCTCCGGCGTCAGTGGTGGCTCGTACGGATCGTCGAGGCCGGTCATGTGCAGATTCGTTCCCGCCCGAGCCGCGCGGTAGAGCGCCTTCGGATCTCGGGCCTCGCAGACCTCGAGGGGAGTGGAGAGATA
This sequence comes from uncultured bacterium, assembly GCA_963977995.1. Lineage (GTDB taxonomy): Bacteria > Actinomycetota > Acidimicrobiia > Acidimicrobiales > RAAP-2 > RAAP-2. The sequence continues at coordinate 1,266 of CAXBRG010000188.1, forward strand.
GACCTCGTGAAAGGGGATGCCAATTTCACGGTGTCGGTCACGTACGAGTTCTCGCGCGACTCGACGGGGCGAAATGAGGGCCGCGACCACAATGAAGCCCTGACGGGCGAGAATGAGTGCCATCTCGCCGGCTCGCCGCACGTTCTCGTCACGGTCCTCATTGGAGAAACCGAGACCGCGAGAGAGACCACCCCGCAGATCGTCGCCGTCAATGACTACAACACGCTCGCCGGATTCGGCGAGGAGCTCCACGAATGCCGTCGTCGTGGTCGTCTTGCCCGCGCCGGAGAGACCCGTCAGCCAAATGGTTTCACCCGTGCGAGACATCTCCGACAGGCTAGCGAAATGCCTAATTTTTCAAAGGTATTTCCAGAACTAGGATGACTCTCTGTGACAACGAGTGACGTCTTTAAGGCGTACGACATCCGCGGCACGTACCCGGACCAGATTGACGAATCCCTCGCTCGAGCTATCGGCTCGGCCTTTGCCACCTTCACGGGAGCACCCCACATCGTCATGGCGCGCGACATGCGCCCCTCGGGTACCACCATGTGCGCCGCCTTCGCCGAAGGAGCCCGCGCCGTTGGCACGAAGGTCACCGACTTGGGACTCGCGTCGACTGACTTTCTCTACTTTGCCGCCGGTTACTTGGACCTCCCGGGCGCAATGTTCACGGCTTCTCACAACCCGGCGCAGTACAACGGCATCAAGCTCTGCCGAGAGGGTGCGAAGCCTGTCGGCACCGATACGGGCCTGCGGGAGATCGAGGCTCTTACGAATGAGTTTCTTGCCACGCCGGCCTCTGGCCCGTTAGCCGCCGCCGACGAGCGCAACCTCATGGGTGAATGGGTTACGCACGTTCACTCCTTTATCAACCCTGGCGCTCTCCGCCCGCTCAAGGTGGTGATCGAGACCTGGCCCGAGGGCCGGGTCGAGGAGATCGACGCCCCCTCCAATCATGGCAGCAAACTTGTGCAGGCACGCCTCGAGTCCGGCAAGTGCCTCACCGCCCACGCACTGCTCTATGCCGTCGGACGCCAAGGCACGACCAAAGCCCTCGGCCTTGAGAACGTCGGCCTCACGCCGGACGACCGCGAACGCCTCAAGGTCAACAAGGACTACCAGACCGAAGTCCCCCACATCTACGCCGCCGGCGATTGCTCCGGCCCCGCCGAAATCGTCCATGTTGCCATCCAGCAGGGCGAACTCGCCGCCCGGCATGCGGCCCGCGTGAAGCGGCTTGCGTGGCAAAAGTGAGGCAGAACGCGTCGGCGATGTCCGGCGATCTCGGGTAACGCTTTTTCAGTTCGTCCTTCGATTCGACCTTCAGCTTTCCGTTGG
>CAXBRG010000189.1:0-2585 GCA_963977995.1 uncultured bacterium
AAGTTCGTCGCACACCCACTGACCCCGATAGTGGCATTGACCGCTTGACCACAGTCGACGCCCAAGAACTCTTGCGAAGCGGTAGTGCACACGGTGGCATGCGCCCCAAAATCGAATCGGCACTGGTCTCATTAGAGAATGGCGCGCATCGTGTACTCATCGCTAATGGAACTTTTCCTCACTGTGTTCGTGATGTGACGCAGGGTTCGCAGGTGTCGACGGAGGTAGTGGCGTGACGCGGCATTTTGTAGCAATCAGCGAGACGTCGCACGAAGATTTCGAGCGCATTCTCGCCCTCTCTCGACTCCCCGTCCCCTCCCGCGAATTGGTGGGTCGGCGAGTGTCACTCGTTTTCGAACGACCCAGCTTGCGGACGCGGGCATCATCAGTCGCCGCCGTTCAAGATCTTGGCGGTGAGTATTCGATGTTCACCGATGCCGAGATTGGGCTCGATACTCGCGAGTCCGCCGAGGACGTGGCCCGGACACTGGCCCAAACGTCGTCGATCGTCGCCGCACGAGTCCGCGACCATCGGGTGTTCGAGCGAATGACTGCAGCGACCGGTAGCGACGTGTCGTATATCAATTTGCTGAGCGATCAGACCCATCCGACGCAGGCGACGGCCGATGTCTTGACCTTGGCGGACCACTTTGCCGATGGTGATCCCCGTGGACTGGTCGGACGAACTGTCACCTATGTGGGTGACGCTACGAATGTGACGCGATCCCTGGCCGCAGCACTCATCGGATTTGGCGTGACGGTGAGGATCGTGGCTCCGAACGGCTACGACCTCTCCAGTGACCAACGTACCGACATTGAAGGGCGAGCACGTGACGGCGGGCGATTGGAGTGTTCGAACGATCCCTTCGCCGCACTCCCCGGCTCCGATGCCATCTATACCGATTCGTGGATATCCATGGGCCTGGAAGACGAAGCCGAAGAACGTCGACGTATCTTTCGGGACTTTCAAGTCAACGACGAGATGATGAGTCGTGCGCCGTCAGCGGTGTTCATGCACTGCCTTCCGGCTCACCGGGGCGAAGAAGTGACGCATGACGTCTTGGAGTCACCTCGATCATTGATTTGGCAACAAGTACGTCACCGGACGACTGCAATGTACGGCGTCTTGCGATGGCTGGAGGAGAAGTAGATGACCAAGACACAGCGACAGCACCGCATCAGTGAAATTATTAGTGAGCACTCAGTGTCAACCGCGGCGCAAATCGTGACACTGCTCGAGGAAGAGGGAGTGTCGGCAACCCAAGCGACAGTGACGCGCGACCTCCAAGATATTGGTGCCGTCAAAATGAGAGACGCCGATGGGAAGCGGCGAATTCAACTTTCGGCGCCCACAGCAACTGGGTCAGCGCCGCTTGACCATCTTCGCCGCATGATGGGCGAGTGGGCCACGTCAATCGATAACAGTGGTCACCTCGTAATCATTCGAACTCCGCCGGGATGCGCCCACGTCGTAGCGTCGGCTCTTGATCGCGGTGCGATGTCCGGAGTGTTGGGAACGGTAGCCGGTGATGACACGATTCTGGTAGTGGCCAAGGAAAACTATGGTGGCCCCGCGCTGGCAGAAAATCTCCGGCGTTTAGCGGGTCTAGAAAGTCGCAAAGGGAAGAAGTAGAGATGGCGAAGAAGGTTGTGCTGGCGTATAGCGGGGGCCTGGATACCTCGGTTGCGGTTCGTTGGATGATTGAGGAATGGTCGATTGACGACGTGGTGTGTGTCGTCGTGGACGTGGGTCAGAGCGATCTCGCCGATCCCGACGTGCTACGACAGCGAGCACTCGCCGCGGGTGCCTCGGAGTGCATCATCGTGGACGCACGCCGTGAAATGGCCGAAGAGTTCTGCGGTGCCGCGATTGTCGCCAACGCTAAATATGAAGGTAAGTATCCGCTCGTATCGGCTCTGAGCCGCCCGGTTATCGTGCGTCACCTCGTGGCAACGGCCCGACGCGTGGGGGCCGACGCCGTCGCGCACGGATGCACGGGCAAGGGGAACGACCAAGTTCGCTTTGAGGTAGGTACTCACGCTCTGGCCCCCGACCTCGAAGTTCTGGCACCGGCTCGAAACTGGGGTATGACGCGAGCCGATTCCGTTGACTACGCGGCGAAGTGGAACATACCGATTGCGGCGACGAAGGAGAAGATCTACTCCATCGATGAAAACCTCTGGGGTCGTGCTATTGAGTGTGGCGACATTGAGGATCCGTGGGCCGAACCTCCGACCGAACCGTACACGCTCACCGCGGTACGAAGCGATGGGCCGCAAGAAGCGATGATCAGCTTTGATGCCGGTCGTCCAGTCGCGCTCGACGGGCGTCCAATGGATATGGCATCACTTATCGAGGAGTTGAATGAGCGAGCCGGTTCAGTGGGCGCTGGTCGTATCGACATGGTGGAGAATCGTCGGGTCGGAATCAAGTCGCGCGAGGTCTACGAATGTCCCGGCGCCATGGCACTCATTACGGCGCACGCGGCTCTCGAGGACATCACACTCGAACGGGATCTGGCTCGGGAAAAGGCTCGTCTCGATCTTCGGTGGGCTGAATTGGTGTACGACGGAATGTGGTTCTC
>CAXBRG010000190.1:0-2572 GCA_963977995.1 uncultured bacterium
CATCACGGGGACGGTCGTCGCGACGCTCTCGACGCTCGCGGGGTTCACGGGGCTCACGAGGCTCGGCGGCGGGGTACTCCACACCCGCGAGAGACAAGCTGACCTTGCCCTGCGGGTCAATGTCGTCCACCTTGACCTCGATTGCCTGTCCCAGTTCCAGAACATCCTCGACATTGTTGATGCGCTTGCCATCGTTGAGCGGCGACATCTTCGAGATGTGCAAGAGTCCGTCGCGACCCGGAAGAATCGACACGAATGCACCGAACTTGGTCATGTTGACAACCTTGCCCTGATAGGTCGCGCCGACTTCAGCGGTCGGAGGATCGAGAATCATCTCAATACGACGCTTGGCTTCCGCCACCGCGCGGCCATCCTTGGCGCCAATCGTCACCGTTCCCACCACACCGTCGTCATCCACGGCGATGTCGGCACCCGTCTCTTGCTGCAGGGTGTTAATGACCTTGCCCTTCGGACCGATGACTTCACCAATCTTGTCGATGGGAATCTCAATGGAGATGATCTTCGGAGCCACCGCCGCCACTTCGTCGCGGGGGGCCGGAATTGCATTCGTGATGACGTTGAGAATCTTCAGTCGTGCGTCCTTCGCCTGGTGCAGTGCCTGCGCCAGAACTTCGGCGGGCAGACCATCGATCTTGGTGTCGAGCTGCAGCGCCGTCACGGCGTCCACCGTGCCCGCCACCTTGAAGTCCATGTCGCCAAAGGCGTCTTCGGCACCGAGAATGTCCGTCAGAGTGACGTACTTACCACCGTCGTAGACGAGACCCATGGCGATACCGGCCACGGGGGCGGCGATGGGTACACCGGCCGCCATCAGCGAGAGGGTCGAACCGCAGACCGACGCCATGGACGTTGAGCCGTTCGACGCCATCACATCGGAGACGACACGCAGTGAGTATGCGAAGTCCTCTTCGGACGGCAGAACCGGAATCAGAGCACGCTCGGCGAGCATGCCGTGTCCAATTTCACGTCGCTTCGGCACACCGACGCGACCGGCCTCTCCCGTGGAGTAGGGCGGGAAGTTGTAGTGGTGCATGTAGCGACGCCACTCGTCGGGGGTAATCGAGTCGAGCTGCTGCTTCATCCGCGGCATGCCCAGGGTGGTGACGTTCACCACTTGGGTTTCGCCGCGCTGAAAGAGCGCCGAACCGTGGGTCATCGGGAAGAGATCGACGCGCGCTTTGAGCGGGCGAATGTCGGCCGTTCCACGACCATCGATGCGCTGTCCGGCCTCGACGATGCGGCGACGAACGATCTTCTTGGTGAGCGAACGAATGGCGGCCTTGATTTCGCCAGCGCGCTCGGGGAACTCGGCGGCGAGTTGCCCCATGATGTCGGCCGTGGCGGCGTCCATGGCGGCGTTGCGCTCGGCCTTCGCCACGATGGTGTTCGCGGCGGCGAGCGCGTCGTGACCGACCGCTTCCACGCGGGCCATCACGTCGTCTTGGTAGTCCTTGAACACCGTGTAGGGAATGGTCTCAATCGGACCACGAGCGGCCACGTACTCGCGCACCATTTCACGCTGCAAGTTGATGGACTCACGAATCCACAGTTTCGCCTTCTCGAGGCCGTCGGCCAGCACGGCTTCGTCAACCTTCGGGGCGCCATCGGCGTACTTCTCGAAACTGCCGTCGGTACCGCCCGCTTCCACCATCATGATGGCGATGTCGGACTCGACAGAGTTTTCGAGTGCGCGGCCGGCGACCACAATTTCGAAGGTGGCGGCGTCACCGGCAGCGTAGGTCGGGTGCGCAATCCACTCGCCATCGGTCGTGTACGCCAAGCGCACGGCGCCGATCGGACCCTCGAAAGGAATCCCGGAGATCATCAGTGCCGCTGACGCTGCATTGATGGCCAGTACGTCGTGCGGGTTCTCCTGGTCGGCCGAGAAGACCGTGCCGACGATCTGCACCTCGTTGCGGAATCCCTTCGGGAACGACGGACGGAGAGGGCGGTCGATCAAACGGCAGATCAACACCGCTTGGTCCGACGGCTTGCCCTCACGACGGAAGTAGGCACCGGGAATCTTTCCCGCGGCGTACGCCCGCTCTTCAATGTCGACGGTGAGAGGGAAGAAATCAATTCCGTCACGCACGTTGCGATTGGCGACGGCGGTGACGAGGATGATGGTGTCGCCAATGCGAGCCGTCACAGCTCCATCGGCGAGTTGGGCGAGTTCGCCCGTTTCAAACGTCAGAGTTTTGTCGGTACCCGTAATAGGTGCCGATACCAAAATGGTCTCGGACATGATGCTCCTTGCTCGGAAAGTGAGCGAACCGAGACGAACCCCAGTGGGCAACACTCTCGCAAGAGTGATCTCCACTGAACTTCGAGCCCGACACGCTCGAACCGCCGGACCATCCGGCGGATGCCGCTTAGCGGCGAATGCCGAGACGTCCGATGAGGGCGCGGTAGCGCTCCACGTCACCGGCCTGCACGTAGTCGAGCAGGCGGCGGCGCTGGCCAATGAGCTTCATGAGTCCACGACGTGAGTGGTGATCACCCTTGTGGACCTTTAAGTGCTCGGTGAGGTGCGCAATACGGTCAGTCAGTA
>CAXBRG010000191.1:0-2557 GCA_963977995.1 uncultured bacterium
TGTCTTGCCGGTACCGGCCTGCACCTCGGACGAGAGCAGGCGTATCGGCGCATCGTCTCGCAAATAGGTCTCCGTGAAGATTTCCATGATTCCCGAGGCGGAAATCTCCGTACCAGAGGATTCGACTGCCGCCTGGACTTCCCGAGAAAACTCCACTTGCAGACTCCGCGGGAGGTCCAGCCCGAACTCGGTATCGAGAATGTAGGCCACCCCACCTTTCCCGGACTGGGAGTTCACTCGAATAATCGCCTCGTAGGTGCGACCCGTGTGCTTCGGATCAATTGGCAGATAGGGCACTTCCCACACGTCGTAGTCGTCACCAATGGCGGCCATGCCCTTCTTAATCGCGTCTTGGTGGGAGCCAGAAAAGGCCGTGTAGACCAACTCACCAACGTAGGGGTGACGGGGGTGCACAGGAAGACGATTCGCGTATTCGGCCGTGTGACGAATGGCGTCAATGTCACTGATATCAAGTTCGGGGTCGATGCCTTGACTAAAGAGATTCATAGCCAACGTCACAACGTCCACGTTGCCGGTGCGCTCACCGTTACCAAAGAGAGTTCCCTCGACGCGGTCGGCGCCAGCCAACACGCCGAGCTCCGCAGCGGCTACGGCCGTGCCGCGGTCGTTGTGAGGGTGGAGCGACAAGACCACACTCTCGCGGTTGTTCACGTGAGCCAAGAAGTACTCAATGGCATCCGCGTAGAGATTCGGCGTGTACATCTCGACGGTGGCGGGCAGATTCAAAATGATCGGCTGTGCAGGCGTTGGTGAGATGACCTCCATCACCGCATTGCAGACGTCGATGGCGTAGTCCAACTCGGTGCCGGTAAAGGACTCCGGGGAGTACTCGTAGCGAAAATTGGTGCCCGGTGAGGTCGACTCCAGTGAGCGACAGAGGTGGGCCGCTGTCACCGCAATCTCGGTGATGCCCGCCTGATCGAGACCAAAGACAACTCGGCGTTGCAAGGTCGACGTGGAGTTATAGAAGTGCACGATGGCGCGTGGTGCACCTTCGAGCGACTCGTAGGTGCGGCGAATCAAATCCTCGCGGCACTGCGTCAGTACTTGAATCGTGACGTCCTCGGGAATGAGGTCATTCTCGATGATGTAACGCACGAAATCAAAGTCGGGCTGCGAGGCCGACGGGAAACCGACTTCGATTTCCTTAAAACCCATCTTCACGAGCTGACGGAACATGACCAACTTGCGATCGTGGTCCATCGGGTCAATGAGCGCCTGGTTGCCGTCGCGGAGATCGACCGAACACCACAATGGGGCCGACTCAAGACGGCGGTTCGGCCAGGTGCGGTCCGGGAGGTCGACGGGCACGTACGGCCGATATTTGGCGAAGGGCATCGGGCTGGGCTGTTGGGGGTATGTCGCCATTGATGTCTCGTTGTCTCGGCCTTTTTCGGTCTCCGCAAATGAAAAACCTCCCGCTTGGCGGGAGGGAACGGCGAGCGCGTTGTCGCGCCCGCCTAACTAAGCAGAAGAAGAGAAAGGGTCTGGGTTGTCATCTGACGCCATCCTACCGCCTTGGAGCCATTTCGCCAAGGGCGGGTAGTCTCACCCCGTGCGCATTGCCAAAGTCGTGTTGGGACTCTTTCTCATTCTCGCCCTCGGGGGCTTGGTGGCGGGCGTCGCCTCGCTAGTGAAGAAGGGCCCGACGGGGCGGCCCGTGACGCTCGACAGTTGGCCCGACGTCCCACGAAAGCCCGCACCGAGCGCGCCATGAACACTGCACACCACTTCTCGCCAGAACTCTCAGACTCCATCGGCGCCCTGTTGGAGTCAGGTATCACGATGCTGCGTCGCGAGGACGCTTACCACATCGCGGTTTTGACACACGGTGTCGACAGCAGCGAGGCCAGCGCTCTCGCGACTCAGCGCAGTGATGCGCGGGCCAGTTTTCGACACTTTCTCGATCTCGTACACAGCGGCATGTCGTCCGTTGAGTCATAAGTAAAGGGGAACACAATGGAAATGGAATATCGACGCCTTGGTCGTAGTGGTCTCAAGGTCAGCGTGCTGTCCTTTGGATCCTGGGTGACCTTCGCCAACAAGGACCAGATCGCTCAGGCCGCCGAGGCAGCCGAGTGTCTGCAAGCAGCTCGCGACGCCGGTGTGAACTTCTTTGACAACGCCGAGGGCTACGCCGCCGGTGAGTCCGAGCGCGTCATGGGCGAAGCGTTCCGACAGCTGGGTTGGAAGCGACACGAATACGTTGTCTCGACCAAACTCTTTTGGGGCCTTCACAACAACGTCAACATGAAGAACACGTTGAACCGCAAGTACCTGAGCCAGGCAATTGATGGTTCGCTCGAACGATTCGGTCTCGACTTTGTGGACCTTGTTTTCTGCCACCGTCCTGACGCCCACACCCCCATCGAAGAGACCGTCTGGGCCATGAGCGACATGATTACCCAGGGCAAGGCCCTCTACTGGGGAACTTCGGAGTGGAGTGCCGATGAGATTCGCGCCGCCTACGAGATCGCTGACAAGCACCACCTCCACAAGCCCTTGATGGAGCAGCCGCAGTACAACCTGTTCTGGC
>CAXBRG010000192.1:0-2461 GCA_963977995.1 uncultured bacterium
GAGCACCACGGCTCGACATCGATGATGACGACGTGATTTGGATTGACGAGCTCTTCCGAGCCACCGTGGTCACCACCGATGGAGTCGAGCGGGGCGTCGTGGTGGAGGTCATGGAGAATCCCGCGAGTGACCTGCTCGTCCTTGATACGGGATTTCTTGTGCCGCTCACGTTCGTTCTTGAGGTGGAGGCCAATACGCGAATCGTCGTCGAGGTTCCCGAGGGACTATTCGAATGACCTTTCGTATCGACGTACTGACACTCTTTCCCGACATCATCGAGCGGTACGCCGCCGAGAGCATTCTCGGTCGTGCCGCGGCTCGTGACGTGTGGCGGCTCCGAACGCACGACATTCGTTCGGCCACCACGGACCTTCACCGCACCGTCGACGACTCGCCCTTTGGTGGTGGCGCGGGCATGGTGATGAAGCCCGAGCCGATTGTTCAGACGGTGGAATCGGTACCGGACCTCCCACGCCCTTTGATTGCGGTGACACCCTCCGGACGTCCGTTTAACCAAGCCACGGCCCGTGACCTCGTGGCGACACAGGGGTTTTCGCTTCTCTGCGGTCGTTACGAGGGGTTCGATCAACGAGCACTCGACCTTGTGGTGGACGACGAAATCAGCGTGGGTGACTTCGTTCTCGCCGGTGGCGAGCTCGCCGCACTGTGCATCGTCGAGGCCGTGGTCCGGCTCCTACCTGGTGCGCTCGGTAACGATGCCTCCAGCGACGACGAATCATTCTCTGACGGTCTCTTGGAGTATCCGCACTACACGAAGCCCGCAGAGTTTCGGGGTCGTGTCGTCCCGGACGTTTTACGCTCGGGCGACCACGCCCGCGTCGACCGCTGGCGACGGGCGGCCGCCCTGCGACGAACGGCGGCTCGCCGCCCGGATCTCTACGCCGCGTACGAACTCACGAGCGAGGACGAAGCCGCCCTGCGAGAGTTTCCCACGGACTAGCGAGTTCGAAACTTCGGCAATGTGGCGAGTGCGACCAAGTAGAAGCACATGGCCACGATGAGAACCGTCTGAAACCCGAACTGCATCGCGCAGATTGTTGCGAGCACCGAACCGGTGACGGAGGCGAATCCGTTGATGGCCCAACTCCACGCCACGTAGGAGTCGGCGTGCTCACTCAGTGCCGCTACTTGTGCGACACCCCGCGGCATGAACGTCCCGAGAAGAAGACCGAGCGGTGCGAGGAGCACGAAGGCGACGATGATTCTGAGGGCGAGAGGTAGTCCCAACAGTTCGTTGGTCAGTGGCCGCAGGCCAAAGGCGTAGAAGGCCGTGAGCCCGACGATGCCACCGATACCGATCTGCGTCGCGTAGCGATGTGAGTTCACTCGATGAGCGTTCAAAGCGCCGATGCCCGCAAACACGAGGAGACTCATGAGCGAGACGGTGAGCGAGTAGGTGGGGTAGCCCAGGAAGAGATTCAGGAGTTGGATGAGGATGATCTCAAAGAAGATAAAGCCAAAGCCCAACATGGCGAAGTAGAGCGCGCTACTTCGTTTCTTCGGGAGCGAACGCCACGTGTCTCGAATCTTGAGGAACGGAATGAGCAAGAACAACGCGGCTAAGACGACGCTGAGACCCAACAAGAGGAACAACACCCGTTCACCAACCGCAATCTCACGAGTGCGGTTGTTGTTTTGGATGGGGTCGGTGAAGTTCGTGAGGACACGGTCGAAGCTGGCGTAGTGGTAGAAGTAGGGCTGATTGTCGTCCACCGGACGCACGTCATAGACGTAGTTGTTGTAGAAGCTGTTGAGGGCCGGTGGCGAGGCACTCACAATGGTCTTAATGGGATTGTCGTAGACCGTCCGGCCGGGCGCCCAGTTCAACCATCCATTGAACTGCGATGACGTGACCAAGGTGTTGAGTCGGGTGACGTCGGCACTCGAAAAGCCCGACTTTTTCACGAGGATTGTCGTTTGAAATGGTGTGGCAAAGGTATCGGGCGTTGATATCACCACAATCTTGCTCGCCGGGTCGTTGACGCCCAGATGCTCGAGTGCGCTGCGCACGTTCCCCACAAATCGAGCCGTCCGTGATGGCTGGTCACGGTAGTACTCACCGAACTGGGCGATGAATACGCCGTTATCGGTGAGATGTTTGTAGACCTGTTCGACGGCGTTGGATGTGTACAGGTAGCTCTCGGAGAGAACAAAGGCCCCCGCCTGCGACGCACTCGATGCCGAATAGGAGTCCGGCGCGGGGTACCACACCAGGTCGTAGTTGGTCGACGTCCGGGAAATAAACGAACGACCGTCGGCGTTGAAATAGTTGACGCCGGGGTAGTGCGCGAGATCGCCTCCGTACGTCTTGTATTCGTTTGTCACGAGGTGATAGGTCGCAGGGTTGAGTTCGACGGCGTCAATCTTCTTGGCGCCAAAGTACAGCGACGCGAGAACTTCGTGGCCTCCCGCTGCGCCGATGACTGCTTCGCGCTGTGGC
>CAXBRG010000193.1:0-2450 GCA_963977995.1 uncultured bacterium
GTGGCATTTTGTAATGACGTGGTGTGGGGAACACTCTCGGCCACCTTGATTGCTCACCCGTCGACATTGAAAGATCCCACGACGGGTGCCGCAATCGAACAAGCGATTGCTGACCTTCGCTACGGATCGATTGGCGTCAATCTCTGGCACGCCATGAGCTTCGCGTTTTCAACGACGGTCTGGGGCGCCTACCCCGGGCACGTCATTACTGACATTCAGTCCGGTACGGGCTTCGTTGGTAATGCGTACCTCTTCGCTCGTCCTCAGAAATCAGTAGTGCGCGGTCCGTTCCGGGCCAATCCCGCTCCCGCCTGGTTCGCGACGAACACCAATGGTTCCCGCGTCATGCGCAAGCTGCTGGCCTTTGAGGCCGATCCATCGTGGCGAAAGATACCGGGACTCCTTCTTGCGGCATTGAAGAAGTAGTTCCCCGTGAATTGGGTTGACGCCGTCATTGCCGTGGTGGTGGTCGGGGCGGCCTTCAATGGCCGTTCGCAAGGGGCTCTCCGTCAAGTCGGCGCCTTCGCGGGCCTCATCGGAGGGTTGGTGGTCGGTGCGGGGGTGGCGCCAACCTTGTCCACTCACGTGACGTCGTCATCGTGGCGACCCCTGCTGGCGATTGGCATCGTGATTGTCGCTGCGTCACTCGGCAGTTCACTCGGCTCATTTCTGGGTGGAATCGTTCATCGGGGATTGAAGTTGGCTCTGCTCGGACCACTCGACTCAGCAGCGGGAGCGGCGCTCGGTGTCGTGACGTCACTCGTGACGTGTTGGTTTGTGGCCAGCGTGATCGTGAACATGTCGTGGTTCGCGGTGGGGTCGGCCGTGAACAACTCGGCGATTATCACCACGATGGACTCCGTTATGCCACCGGCTGCTCAGATTGAGGGTCGTTTGATGGACATCATTCGTGATGCTGACTTCCCGCAAGTCTTTGCGTCGGTCACCGCACCGCCAGCGACGGCCTACGCCACCCCCGAGCAAGCGGTCGCACTGGCCACCGCTGGCGCTAGCCCCAGAAGCGTCGTCAAAGTGGTGGCTCGTGAGGCGTGCGGCGTCGACCACGAAGGAACTGGTTTTGTCGTCGCGCATGGTGTCGTCCTCACGAACGCGCACGTGATTGCGGGGGCCACGCGAGTCGAAGTGATTGGTCGACCGGCGACCGTCACGGCTCTCGATCCGTCTAACGATCTCGCTGTCGTGCGCGTCGGGACCGACGACCGCCCTCCGTTGAGCTTCACGGAGACGGCGTCGCCGGGCGTGGCCGCCGCCGTGGTGGGGTACCCGCGTAACGGGGACCTCTCGGTGTCACCCGTCGCGCTCGGTGACTCCTTGACCGCTCAGAGTCGCAATATCTATAACAATGCAACGTTCTCGCGTTCGATGCTCGCACTCGCTGGTGATATTCAGCCGGGCCACTCGGGAAGCCCCGTGGTAACGGGTGGCCGCGTGGCGGGCGTCGTCTTTTCGAAGTCGTTGAGTCAACGCCATACGGGTTACGCCATCCCCGCGAGCGTGGCGTTGACCTTCCTCCGCGCCCATCTCAGCAACGTGTCGCCCATTGCGACGGGAGCGTGTCTGCGTTAAGACGCTGTTGCTCCGACCGAGCGAATCGCCTCTTCGAAGACGGAAAGTCCATCGTGGAGTTGATCGTCGGTAATGACGAGAGGTGGCAAGAGGCGGACGCAGTTACCGAAGGTGCCGCAACTAATCACCACGACTCCTCGCTTCGTGCAGTATTCGACGATGGCTTTCGTGGCCGCCGCGTTCGGCGTGTCTGAACCGGGCACGACAAACTCGACGGCCAACATGGCGCCACGGCCCCGGACGTCGCCCACAATCGCCACGTCGCCGAGAAGCGATCGCAGACGGGGGAGGGCGATTGACTCAATGTGACGTGCGCGATCCGCCAGATTGTCGTCACGCATGGTGCGGATTGTGGCGAGCGCCAGCGTGAAAAAAAGAATGATTGGCAAAGCGCAACCGACGACCAGAAACGGCAAAATCGCGGAGCCTTCCGGCGATGCACTAATAATGCTGATTAAATCGGGACGAATTGCGATTGAGATGACAACGATGGCGGCCCAAATTACTGATGCGCCTGCAGCGATTGCGTAGGGCTGGCGTGATGGTTTGGCCTGAAGCGACTGCAGGATTTCCCCTACGGCTCGGCGATCATCATTAGCCGCCTGGCCGAGCACAGGCCGAATAATCTCTTCGCTTGGTGCGCGCGGTACCTGGCGGTCCGCGCGTGCTTTCGGTGCGTTCCGATCGATATTCCCAGTTTCGGAGCGTGCTGGGCGCGGATCAGTTGACCTAGAGGTTACTTCGTCAGCCCCCGCCGTTGAGGGGTTGATCGACTGCGTCAACGCTTCTTCGATTGCCGAAAGGGCTGCTTCGGCTGAATCCGAAACTTTCGTATGCGTTGCCATCGTTTTCCATGCTCCGAA
>CAXBRG010000194.1:0-2443 GCA_963977995.1 uncultured bacterium
GGAAAGAATGAGTGTTATTGAGCATGCAAAGAAAGAGCTCGCCGCGATCAACTTCGGCGAGGAAGATACCAAGGTCATGGTCGAGATCCTCGAAAAGTTTTTCGAACAATGGGACAGCGGCGGCGCCGTGTCAGTGGTTGCCCCCGTCCTGATGCGATGCATCGCGCGCAAGCCTCTGTCGCCTCTCACCGGCGCCGACAGCGAGGCCGCACCGAACCCGCTGGTCTCCTCGTTGCTGCGGGCCTGCGGTCGCGTCCCGGGCGGTCCGGGCGGCGTCCTCACCGACGGGTTCGGGGGCACCGACTGGGACTTCTTCCCCGCCCTCGATGGTGCTCGTGGACGACTACCCGTGTGGGGCTTTGGCACCGTGGTGGAGAGTCGCCATCACGACGTGCCGGTGGGGCAACGCGCGTACGGCTACTGGCCCCTCGGTTCGGAACTCACCATCGACGCCGGACGACTCGACGGCCGCAGTGTGGTGGACGTAGCCGAGCACCGCACCCAACTGCCATCTCCGTATAACCGCTACATCTTCACGGAACACGATCCAGCGTATCGCGTGGGTTTCGAGGACATCCAAATCCTCCTGTGGCCCTTGTTCTACACGTCGTTCGTCGTCGAAGATTTCCTGGACGACCACGCGTACTTCGCCGCCCGCTCCACCGTGATTTCGAGCGCGTCGTCCAAGACGGCGATTGGTGCGGCCTTTCTCGCTCAACGACGCGGCACCGGTCCCGTGGTGGGAGTCACCTCGGCATCGAACCTCGCCTTTACCAAAGGATTGGGTTGCTACGACATCGTCACGACCTACGACGCCATTGAGTCACTTGATCGAGACGCGTCGTGCTACATCGATATCGCTGGCAATCGTGACGTCACGCAGCGGATTCATCACCACTTTGGCGACCAGTTGACCTACTCGATGATTGTGGGTGACACACATTGGGATGCCGCGGCCGAATTACAGCTTCCCAACGTCGGGCCCAAACCCGAATTTCTCTTCGCCCCCGTGCAGATTGCGAAGAGAACGAAGGACTGGGGACGCGATGGACTCGAAGAGCGCGTCGGCGAGTCGTGGCGACTCTTTGGTGACTTTGCGCAACAGTGGCTCACGAGCGATGTGCGCACCGGTGCGTCGGCCATTCGCGAGGGCTACTTCGACGTGTGTGATGGTCGGATCGCGCCGTCCGTCGGAGTCGTCTGTGAGAGTCTCACGTGACCCTGGCGGTTAGCTCCGACGGTCGTACCGCTCGTCGATCACGCAATCGCGACCTGGTGCTGGACGCCGTTTTGGAACTCTTCGGGGAAGGCCGATTCCGACC
Organism: uncultured bacterium; assembly: GCA_963977995.1. Lineage (GTDB taxonomy): Bacteria > Actinomycetota > Acidimicrobiia > Acidimicrobiales > RAAP-2 > RAAP-2. The sequence continues at coordinate 1,323 of CAXBRG010000194.1, forward strand.
CACACCTGACGAAGTCGCCGAGCGCTCGGGCGTGAGTCTTCGCTCGGTCTATCGCTACGTGCAGTCACGTGATGACCTGCTCCAATCCGCAATGGAGCGGCAACTCGAAAAGACCGCGCAGATGTGGTCTTTTGACTACTCACCGAACGACCGACTCGATCAGCGCATTGACGCTCTCGTCGAACACCGGCTCCGACTACACGAAGCGATTGCCACCACAAACCGAGCTTCGCGCGCCTTCGCCCTCCGTGACTCCATCGTGGCCGAACGCCTGGCCAAAGGTCGACGCGCGTTGCGACGACACGTGGAGCGGCAGTTCGAGGTAGAGCTCAGCGCTCTTCCCGCTCGGCAGCGTCGAGCAGTTCTCGAGTCCGTTGACACCCTGCTGCAACTCGAAGGCCTCGATGCACTGTTGACGCACCAGGGACTCTCCGTTCGAGAAGCTCGCGAGACGTTGACCGACAGCCTTACCATTCTTCTCACTACTTAAGGAGTGCCATGAAGCGATACGAACCGTTTGAGGGTGTGATTGGGAAAACCGTCAGTGAGTCCACCCCCTGGTGGCCGACCCCACCACATCCGGGCGAGGATGCACCCAACGTCATCGTGATACTGATCGACGACTTGGGGTTTGGTCACTTCAACTGCTTTGGGTCTGACATTGCGACTCCCCGGATTGATCAACTCGCATCCGAAGGGCTTCGCTTCACCAACTACCACGTCACCCCCTTGTGCTCCCCCACTCGGGCCGCCCTGATGACCGGTCGCAATCACCACGAAGTGGGGATGCGCTCCGTCTCCAACTTCAATACGGGCTTTCCGCACATGCGAGGTTCGGTGTCGAATCACGCCACCACGATGGCCGAGGTGCTTCGGGGCGAGGGGTACACCACCTTCATGGTGGGTAAGTGGCACCTCTGCCCTATGGAGCAAGCCTCCGCGGCCGGCCCCTACGACCAGTGGCCACTCGCACGAGGCTTCGATCGCTTCTACGGTTTTATGGACGGTGAGACCGACCAGTTTTCGCCGGACCTCACCTACGACAATCACCGTGTCGACCCGCCCGCCACGGCTGCCGAGGGGTACCACCTCACTGAGGACCTCGTCGATCACGCCATGTT
>CAXBRG010000195.1:0-2429 GCA_963977995.1 uncultured bacterium
CGCCATCAACCGGCAAAATCACGCCCGTGATGTAGCTCGCGGCCCGCGACGAAAGAAAGATTGCCGTACCGGCCATATCGTCGGGCCTCCCGATACGTTTCATGGGAGCGCCGGCGGCGATGGAATCGCCAAAGGCGTCAAGGGTGGCGCGCATCATCTTCGACTCAAACGGCCCAGGGGCGATGGCGTTCACGGTCACGTTGGGGGCGAGGGCGCGAGCTAAGTGGCGAGTGAGTTGGTGTACCGCCGCCTTCGAAGTGGAGTATGCGTATGTCTCCATGATGGGAACGTGAATTCCATCAATCGATCCAATGTTGATAACCCTGGCGGGACTATCCGGCGTACCGGCCGCCTCGAGTTGCGGGCGGAGGAACTTGGTGAGGTGGAAAACGCCCTTGACATTGAGTGCCAGTACACGTTCAAAGGCGGCTTCGTCCGTCTCCGCCATCGGTGCACCCCACGTCGCGCCCGCGTTGTTCACGAGCACATCCAAACGTGGCTCACGGCTCGCTACTTCGTCGGCGAGACGGCGGCACTCCGACTCGGTGGAGAGATCGGCTGGGAGTGCAATACAGGTTCCGCCGTTCGCTGACAGCTCCGTGGCCAGGGCGTGGCAGACGTCGGCCTTACGCGACGAGATGTACACCTTCGCCCCCGCGTCGACGAAACCTCGAGCGATCATTTCACCAATACCGCGGCTCCCGCCGGTTACGAGGACAACTTTGCCGGCAACGTCAAACAGTGAGGACATGGGGGAGAGTGTACGACTAGTCGCCGTAGGTCTTGTGGGACGGATCAATCGGCAGTGCGAAGTTGGGTCGCAACAGCTCGGGGTGACGTCGCGATCCCTCGACCATCGCCTCTTGGGCGTCGTACGCCTCCACCACCTCGGTGACGAAACTGGTCGTCACACTGCGTCCCCACACAACGCGCCACGCGATAGGTCCCGGCACGTCGTTAGCTTTTGCCTTCATCGCCGAGAGGCGTGCCGCAGTTACCGCAGAACCCGGCCTCCTCCGCAACTCCTGCAGCGCAGGTAGGGCATCTCCGTGAGGCCTTAGAGGCCGCCCTGCCACAACCACCACAGAACTTCGCCGAACGGGGCCGCGCGGCTCCGCAGTACCCACAGACATCACTGGGGATTTCCCCCTGTCGGGTGCCGCACTGACGACAGAACGCCGCGCCGGGATAGATCGAGGAAGAACAGGTCGGACAGAGCGAAGCCACCACAGGAATGGTGGCGATCTGCCGTCGACTCGAACGGCCGATGAGACCCGCGATGACCAGAACGGGCGAAATGAGAAATACCGGGACGAGGCCGAGAAACGTCAGTCGCCACGACGGCTGTATAGCCAGAACAACAATTGTGATGAGCGGCATGGCGCAACCCACCTTCAGGGCGCCGCTGGACCAGTGCGAACCTTCAGGCTGTGACGTCACGTTTCGAGCGTAGGCTGTTCGCTCACCGACTGAGCAAACTCACTGTACGCCGATAATGTTCGTTATGGTAAGTTAGAGAAAGGGAGACGGATTAGCCCCATAGGCCGCACTACGGTTGGATTTCATGCTGGTGTCCCGACGCTTCCCCATTCTCCTCAGGGTGGCCGCGGTGACGCTGGGAGGGCTTCTGGGCGGTGCTCTGCGGTACGTGGTGACCGTTGATCTGAGCGGTCCTAACGAAGTCCTAAGCGCGACCACGAGCCCGTGGGAAACCTTCGATTGGAGCCTTCTTGCCGTGAACTCCATCGGCGTCTTTCTGGCCGTGAGTCTCCTGTTCGGTCGGTGCGGAAATCGCCCCTCCGACGACCCCCTACGCCTCTTTGCGACGACCGGCGTCCTCGGTGGTCTGACCACGTACAGCAGTCTCTGCCTCAATCTCGTCCACATGTGGCAGAAGAGCCCGGGGGCGGCTCTCGGCGGCCTCAGCTTGAGCCTCACGGTCGCAGCGCTCGCCACAGCGTTGGGCCTCTACGTCGTCCGAGAGGGTCGCCATGCTGACCTTTAGCGTGGCGTGCGCGCTCGGTTGTCTCGTCCGATACGGGGCGGAATACGCCACCGGAAGCCTCTTTCGTCAGCCGCGGCTCTGGGGAACTCTCGTCGTGAATGTGGCCGGTTCCTTCTTGGTGGGGATCACCGTGAGCCATGTGGCGGCGTGGCCGGTTCAGTGGCTCATTCCCTTCTGTGGTGGGTTAACGAGTTACTCCGCAGCGGCGGCGGGTCCGCTCCTCGAGTTTCGTGACGGCTCGCGGAGAGTCGCGATCATCGCATTGACCGTCACACCGCTGGCGTGTCTCGGCGCCGCTCTCGGTGGCTCGTACCTGTAATTGAGCGTGACCAGGGGAGAGTGAGTACGCTCCCTGCTATGACACCCTCCCCCTGGCTCGGTGACGCCACCTCACTGGTTGACGCGTTTCGCAACAAGACCCTCT
>CAXBRG010000196.1:0-2380 GCA_963977995.1 uncultured bacterium
GCCGGGCTGCCGCTGCGTGAGCCAGTATTGGTGCACCACGCGCAGCACGGTGTCGTTGCCTTCCGAGCCGCTGTTGCAATAGAAGAAATGATTGAATCCCGGCGGCGCGATCTCGGCGAGCAGGCTGTCGAGGTAGGCCGCGAAGTCGCGGCGCGGCAGGAAGGTGGTCGGCGTGATCGCGCGACCGGTGCTCTCGGCCCATTCGACGAGGTGGTTGGGCTCGTCGGGCAGCGAGTCAGTGCCCAACGCCTGCGCGTGGTGCGGCTCCTGGGCGCGCGCGGCGGTGGCCGAGCAGAACAAGACTGCTGCCGCACAGGGTCGCCCCACGATTAATGCCGATGCTATCGATCGCATTGCGAACGACTTGCTCGGGAAGGCGAATCTAGCTTCGTGGAAGGATCGAGCCGGAGGCGCTCAGTCGGCCGGTAAGGAGTTGCGACTTCGCGATCTTCGAGCTGTGGTGACCTCGGCCAAAACAGTCATACTCGACGAAGAAGCGCGCGCCCTCCTGTCAGAACTGAAGACGCAGTTGACGACCAAAGTTGAACACCTGACATCGGAATGGAACGCCAAAATTGCCACTGCCCTCGAAGCGAAGGACGCACTGCTGGCTGTTACCCTCGCTTCACGGCCTCCTGAGTTCAGACTGCAAGTGGCCTCGACCACGGCAGCGGAGATCTCATCTCTTGTGTCGGCAACACTGAGCGAGTCCCTCGAACCAGCAAAATGGGTTGCACTGGCACAGGCGGCCGCTCAGTCCCCGATGCACCGATCCATAAAGCCTGTGGGCATTCCCGCGAGCGACGAGGCCCGTGGCGAAGCCGTCAAACTCGCGGGCAACATTCCGGAAATTGCCAAGATGCTGGGAATGAAAGTCCCACCGCCGCCACCGGCACGCTCTAGCGCTCCTCGACGTCCTCGTTCGAATCCGCGCTCATAATTAACAGCCGGGCTTTTAGTCCGAGTGACTCCCCAAACGACTTGACGACACGATCACCGGGACGGGCGTAGAGATCCACGAGTTGGCCCGCGGCGACCTGTTGATACAGGTCTGAACCGTGACCCCGACGGCGTTGGTCTGGCTTCACATAGATGAAAACGAGTCCGTCAATCACTCCCGCACAGCCGTGATCAGTAACGGCACCGTGCGTTGTAATCGCGTCGGCAAGGTAGGCCACGAGGTCAGGACCTGAGAGGCCAAAGCGGGTTGCGACGTCTTGAATCAAACGCCCGCCCCCTCGTCCTTTAGCGACTTCAGCGAGGCAACTGTCGACCAGTTCAGCGACGATCTGACGATCACGGTCCATGTTCTATGGCCTGAGGTGTTGAAGGATTGTTGCTCGAGCACGGTTGGCGGCCTCGTACAGGGCGACGACCTGACGTTCGTCGGGCGAGAGCGACGGCAGCACTGACACAATTTGCGACGCGGTGAGAGAGTCGTAGTGCGGTATGAAAGTTGGGGGCGCGTCGTTAATAACTTCGACATCAACAGGCGTGGACACGGAACTTTCTGCCGATTCCGTGGTTGCTACCGAGCTGAGGTACTCCTTAACCTTGGCACTCGACATGAGAACGGTAAGTTCGCCGATGGCGCGGGCGTTTCGCAGGGTGTTCTCAATCTCGGCTCGATCCCGTCCCCCGGTCTTGACGATTGCCTCTTCGGCGTAACGGGTAATCGAGCCGACAAACTTCAGAGCGGCCTCGCTGAGGCGATCAATATCAGACACAGTCCCGACAGATCTGCGTTCCGGGACGAGCCAACTGACTCTTCTTCTTTAGGAGGCGACACGACGTACAGCGGAACTCGTCATCTTGCTGAGGAAGCACGGCCGCTTCGCCAAGGTCAGCGGAGTCGTCGGTGGGAGCGGCGGTGGGCTCGTCATCCTCGTCATCATCTGACACCACCTTGACACGCTCGGCCATCATCTCATCGAGAGCCAACTCAACATCAGAGTCGTTGGTGAGGTCGTCTAGATCGGCGTCCTCGTCAGTGAGGCCAGGTGCAACGGGTGCATCGATAACCGCATCGTCTTCATCGCCTTCATCGTCACCGTCGGTCTCTTCGGTGTCGACGTCGTCCCCCTCGAGTAGTTCGTCGTCCTCAAATATTTCGTCGCTCGACATGCAGCCCTTTCTTGCGCACGGAATAATAACCTCCGCAAGGCCGGTATGGCGTCATAGTGAGGCTATTTTCTTTGCGAACGGGCTCGCTCGGCTGAACGCTCGGCTTCGAGACGTTCCAGGTCAATATCGCCGTGATCAACGTAAATCATGGCGTCAGCGATTGTGCGATGCCCCGCGACGTCACGGATTAGTCGGTGCATCTCCTGTGCGACCCGACGATACGACGGGTGCCCCTGGGGGCTACTACGGAGATCGG
>CAXBRG010000197.1:0-2380 GCA_963977995.1 uncultured bacterium
GCTGTAATTCTCGATGCCGTTGCAGCTGCCGGTGGCGGCGATCATCTCCAGCGTGTGCGTGGTGCAGTGGCGCAGCAGGTAATGCGAGAAGCGGTCCTCGGACAGCAGCGGCATGCCCGGGTTGGCCGCCGTGGTGTGCACCGAGGATTTGATCATCTCGAAATGGCGACGCACGGGGCTGCGGGAATGTTGCACTACGCGAAGTTCATTCGAGAAGAACACCCGGAGATGTTCGGTGCGTTTTACAACGTTCTCGACGGTGAGTTAAACGTGAATGCCGAAGGCGGCGGTGCGACCGGAGCCCCCCAGGTCAAATACAACGTGATCCCTCGCGAGTGGTATCACACTGACTGGGTAGCGGACCGGACGATCGCGTGGTTGGACACCTTGGATGCCGACCGCGACTGGTTTTGTTGGATGAGTTTTCCCGACCCTCACCACCCGTGGGATCCTCCACAGTCGGAATTAGGACGGGTGAACTGGCGAGATGTTGATCTACCGGCCGGCTACATCGCGGACGCTACTCAACGTGAAGCAGTGCTCGATAGCAAAGCGCGACACTGGCGAATGTGGTACGACGGTTCGCTCGTGAGTAACTATGAGGCCCCGGCGAAGTGGGTTCCTGCAACCTTGACCGCCGATCAGGTACGTGAGGTCAATGCTCTGAACGCTATTGAAGTTGAGCTGATCGACGAAGCGATCGGCCGGGTCTTGTCGGCGATTGATGCGCGCGGCTGGTCGAACGATCTCGACATCGTGTTCACGACCGACCACGGTGAACTACAAGGCGACTTTGGCCTCCTCTTTAAAGGTCCGTATCACGTCGATGGCCTGCTGCGGCTGCCTTTGATCTGGCGCCCCGCTCCATCCGCGCAGGTTGCCCCAGCCGTTATTAACGAGCCCGTGAGTCTCGTCTCGCTCGCGGCAACTTTCTTGTCGATGGCCGGCCTGGAAGCTCCCGAATGGGTCGAGGCTCCCGCTCTTCCCACGACGTCCCACGACGTTGCGGGCGGTGCCGACGCCAGCACGATTACTGAATGGGATTCCGCCCTCTTTGGTGTCGATGTTCACGTTCGGACCGTGGTCACGAGCAAGTGGCTGTTCACTCGCTACCAGCCCGGTTATGTCCATGATGGCTCGGAAGGTGAACTGTACGACTTGGAGAACGATCCCCTCCAGCAGGTCAACCTCTTCGGTGACGCGGGCTATGCAACCACCTGTCGAGAACTCGAATCTCTGCTGCGGGATCACGAAGTTCGCGACGTGGTGCGGGCAACGCCAGGCGTACTCGTCGCTCCCGTGTGACGCACCGGTAGCGTGGTCCTATGGCTGACACAGTAATTTCCGGCGCACCACACGATCCTGTTGATCCACTACGCGCACTCCCACTGCCCGAATGGAATCGACAGGGGGAGTATGACGACATTTTCTACGACGTCGCCGACGGCATTGCGAAGATCACTATTAACCGCCCAGAGCGCCGCAATGCGTTCCGTCCGCAGACTCTGTTCGAGCTCTCCGATGCCTTCGAACGCGCGCGTGACGACATCTCCGTTGGCGCCATCATCCTGACGGGCGAAGGCCCCGACGCCTTCTGCTCCGGTGGTGATCAGAAAATTCGGGGCAACGACGGTTACATCGGTGACGACGACGTGGCGCGCCAAGGTGTCGGACGGCTCAACGTTCTGGACTTACAGATTCAAATCCGGCGCCTTCCCAAGCCCGTTATTGCCTCAATTGCCGGTTACGCCATTGGCGGTGGTCACATTTTGCATTTGGTCTGCGACCTCTCCATCGCGGCCGACAACGCTCGCTTCGGACAGACCGGCCCCATGGTGGGTTCGTTCGATGGCGGATATGGGAGTTCTCTTCTCGCGCGAACGATTGGTCTCAAGCGCGCCAAGGAAGTCTGGTTTCTTTGCCGACAGTATGACGCGGCCACCGCGCTGGATTGGGGGCTCGTCAACACGGTGGTGCCACTGGCGGAACTCGAGCGCGAGACCGTGGCGTGGTGTCGGAGAATTTTGGAACTCAGCCCCATCGCGCTCCGCATGCTGAAGGCCGGTTTTAACGCTGCCGATGACGGACTCGCGGGGGTACAACAGTTGGCCGGTGACGCCACAATGCTGTTTTACATGTCAGAGGAAGGTCAAGAAGGTCGTAATGCGTACGTCGAACGGCGGCGCCCTGACTTTTCGAAGTACCCGAAGCGTCCGTGATCGCCACCCCTGGCCCCTGGGCTCGCTGGGTCGTCGCTGCGCGACCGAGAACTCTGCCGGCGGCGGTCGTGCCGGTGGCGCTCGGAGCCTCAACGGCACGAAGCATCAATATCGCCGCAACGCTGCTCGCGGCGGCGGTGGCGCTGTCCCTGCAAATTGCG
>CAXBRG010000198.1:0-2365 GCA_963977995.1 uncultured bacterium
TGTTGTTGATATAAACGAATCGATCGATCGCCAACTCTTGCGTGAATAACGTCCCGGTGCCGACGACCGCCCCGCTGCCTGCCGTTGTCGCCACGGTGCCGGTCAGCGACACCACGCGAGCGGTGGTCATGGACGCTGTGGCCCAGGCGAACGCCGCCATCGTTGACGTTGGCTCAACGTCGGTCACCATCATGTTGGCGAGCACGCCGATTGCCTGTGACGCGCTCGAGCGCCGCCTCGAATCCTTCGCTCATGTGGAGTTACACCGCACGGGCCGAGTCGCCTTGCCGAGACTGTCAGCAAACTGAACTAGAACTAGAGAACCAAAAGGAGCATCATGACCACCCTGTACTACGAATCAGACGCCAAGCCGGAGCTGCTCAAGGGCAAGAAGATTGCCATTCTGGGTTACGGCAGCCAGGGCCACGCCCACGCACTGAACCTGCACGACGCGGGCTTCGACGTGGTGGTCGGTCTGCGCGGTGACTCCTCGTCGGTCGGGAAGGCGGTTGACGCGGGCCTCACCGTGACGTCCGTGGAAGAAGCGGCAGCGACGGCCGATCTCATCATGATTCTTCTTCCCGACACGACCCAAAAGGCCGTGTACGAGAAAGAGATCGCCCCGCACCTCACCGCCGGCAAAGTGCTCGCCTTCGCGCACGGTTTTAATATTCGCTACGGCTTGATTACTCCGCCCGCCGATGTCGATGTCGTCATGATTGCTCCCAAGGGTCCGGGCCACTTAGTCCGTCGGACCTATAAGGAAGGTGGCGGAGTACCGGCCCTCATCGCGGTTCACCAGGATGCCACGGGTTACGCGAAAGACATCGCCCTCGCGTACGCCCACGGTGTCGGTGGTACGCGGGCCGGGGTTCTCGAAACCACGTTCACCGAAGAAACCGAAACTGATCTCTTCGGTGAGCAAGCAGTGTTGTGTGGTGGCGTCTCCGCTCTCGTCCGTGCGGGTTTTGAGACCCTCGTGGAAGCGGGATATCAGCCGGAATCGGCGTATTTCGAGTGTCTTCACGAACTGAAGCTCATTGTCGACTTGATGTACGAACAGGGCATCACCGGAATGCGCTACTCCATTTCCGACACCGCCGAATACGGCGATCTCACTCGAGGCTCGCGCATCATCACCGATGCCGTCAAGCACGAGATGAAAGAAGTGCTCGCCGAAATCCAAGACGGTCGCTTCGCGGCGGAATGGATCAAGGAAAATGAGATCGGTCGACCGCGGTACCGCGAACTTAAGGAAGCGGGTATGCGCCACCAAATTGAAGAGGTGGGCCGCAAACTTCGTGACATGATGCCATTCGTGATGCAAGGCAAGCAGCGCGTGGAGGACGTGTCGGGCGGCTAGCGCTCGGGGGCCACGCGGCGCCACAGTGAAAAGAACATCGCCACCTCGTAACCCACCACGAGAACAAAGAGAAGAGTGCCCACGCCAACGGGGCCGCCGAGCAACCACCCGATGGACATCGCACTGAACTCCAAGCTCGAACGAATCCACGCCACCGGCCAGCCAAAGCGTTGCTGGAGGCCGGTCATGAGTCCGTCGCGCGGGCCAGGTCCCATATGGCAGGTGAGATAGAGGGAAGCGCCGAGGGCGAATACCACGAAGCCCGCCACCATGAGGCCGATACGGCCTCCCAGTGTTGAGGGCGCCGGGACGTACGTCACGGTGAGATTGAGGACCACGGGGAAGACCGCCGCATTGGCGAGGGAGCCCAGTCCGACTCGCTGGCGTAACGGTAACCAGCCGACCATGACGGACAGGCTGGTGACGGCGGTAGCGAGTCCAATGGACCAACCGGTTTGATGGGCGAGACCGAGAGCGAAGACGGTCCATGGTGTCGCACCGAGATGTGATTGAACTAAGAGACCTTCACCGCACCCGAAAATCGCGAGCCCCAGCGTCAAAATGACGAGCGACAGTAGAGATCCGCGCCAGTAGTGATGTGCGCTCCACTGTGTTCGCGGTACCACGCGTGACGGCGTCGGTAGGCGGAGTGGCACAACGTGTCAGCGTAGAGCCTGTGGCGAGTCATCGAGCGTATGTAGCCCCGCAGTATCGGAATGTAGAAAGATGAAAGAATGCCCGTCACACTGGACACCACCCTGCAGTATCTCGCTTGGTCCGAAGAGCGCTTTTTCGAGCGCCTCTACGAGTTATCCGAAACTCACTACGGTGCGTCCTACGGTGACCCCGAGTGGACGGTAGCGAAGATCGCGTGGCATATTGCGAGCGGGGCGACGTGGTACGAGTTTTGTCTGACGGGAACGATGCACGAGCGGCCCGCGGTACCTACGACGCGAACAGAACTTCTCGTAGTCGGTGACTATCTGCGCCAGCGCACCGCCG
>CAXBRG010000199.1:0-2340 GCA_963977995.1 uncultured bacterium
CCACATCGAGCTCCTTCGAGGCGAGTTTTGAAGCTGAATTGGCCGATGAGCTCGGCGACTTGGGTCCCGGTGGACCCAGTCTGGGAGGCGAGGACCGCGGTCCCCGTCGCCGCCGTCGATAACGAAGACGAGGTAGGCGCCCCTCCCCTTCGGGGGAGGGGCGTTTCTCGTTATAGGACCCCGCCACACTGAGGTATGGACACTTCCACCTCTTCGCCGACTTCTTACCGTACCGACGACGTCAGCACGGCACCACCACTCATCGTCCGTGCCGCCAGAGCGGTGCGAAGGGGAGTCACCGATGCGTGGGTGGCGCCACCGTGGCTCTCACCTCGTCGGGGGTTTCGTTGGTACGACGTGGGCCTTGGGGTCATCGTCGGAATGTACTTCGTGACATTTCTTCGCGTTAATCGCAGTGCCGGAATGATGTTGTGCCTCGACGCGCTTCTGATCTTCTTTTGGTGGCGGCACATTGACTCCAAAAATATGCGTGCGTACGCCGGAGAGACGTCGCTGCTACGTCGCTCTCATATCGCCCGACTCATTGAGATAGGAACGGTCATCGCCACGATTCTCATCGTCGATCCCATGGCGGTGGAGAGCGCCCAAGTAGTTGCCTTCGTGGGCTGGGCCGTGGTGACCTTTGGCTATTTTCGCGCCCGCCACCGATATCTCGAGACAGTCGACAGCCCTTCACTGACCGTATTCCAACGCAGTGCAAATATCGCCTCGTTCGCCATCGTGGTGTGGCTCATCGTGGTGGCGACCGGATCGACGGAGTGGCACTACATCTTCCAGTTCATGAGGAATACCGAGGCACTCGGGCGATAGACGACCCGACGATGCCGGGCTTGCTACCGTCATATCGCTATGGCGAGCACACCCTCTACCTCGTGGTGGCGGCCCCTGGATCGGAGTGATCGTCGCGCGCTCCTCGTGATGCTCGCCATTCCGCTCGCCGTGTTCGCGATACCCGCGGCGTTCGGGTACCCGGCGATTGCGCAGGACAACCACATTCAGAACTTTCCCTTGCGCTACCTCTCGGGCCTTCAACTTCGAGGTGGTCACCTTCCACTGTTCAACGCCCTGACGAATTCGGGAACGCCACTGCTCGGTGGAATGAACTCTGGTTCGCTCTATCCACTCACCGTCATCTTCGCCATTGTTCCCGCGATCGCTGCGTGGGTCATCAACCTGGTCGCGGTGTACGTCAGCGCGGCCGTGGGACTCTTCGCCCTCGTGCGTTGGCTCGGCGTGAGGACCGCCGCAGCGGGTACGGCCGCCGTGGTGTTCACCTACTCCGGCGCCATGATGGGCCAGATGGTGCACCTGGCGGTCGTTCAGGGTTTTGCTCTCTTGCCGTGGATGATTCTCATTCAACTGTGGCTCATCCGGCGGGTGACGTCGTTGCCGAACGAGGTCTCGGTCCACGAGCGGTGGCGCGAGGCCACGCCCGCGACCCTGGGCCTGGCCGCACTGTGGGGGCTGACGTTCTTGACGGGCGAACCCCGTGCGATTGCGGAGTTGGAGTTGGCCGCCCTGGTCGTGATCGCCGTTGAACTCGCGATGTCGGCGTCCTTCGTGCGGACGCGGTGGCGCGCGCTCGCCGCTGTCGCTCTCGTGAATGGGGCCGGGGTGCTCTGGGGCGTCGCCATCGGACTCGTCCAGATGTTGCCCGGCTGGGCGTTCATCGGCGTCTCGCAACGTTCCGCTATCGACTACTCGTTCTTTGGTTCGGGTTCATTGAACACCAAATGGACCGTCCTCTTATTCCTCCAAGATGCCTTCGGCGGGAACCAGGTGTTCGGGTTTCCGCACTACTTCAACAACTACAACCTTGCGGAAGTGACGGGCTACGTCGGCGTGGCGGCGCTCACGGCGATGGCGGCATTCTTCTCACGTCTCACGCGGCGCGGCTGGCGGGGCGAGGAGCGGCGCTTCGCGGTGTTCGGTGTCCTCGCCGTCGTTGGTCTGATTGCCGCGTGGGGGAGCTTCACCCCGTTCGGACACGTTTTTCACGCCCTGCCCTTCTTTGGCAAGACGCGCCTCCAGAGTCGCAACATCATCCTCTTCGATGTCGCCGCCGCCGTCTTGTTCGCGTGGTGGCTTGACGCTCTGACGTCACGTCGCTTTCGTGAGGCGGGAGTTCGCGGACGTCAACGTCTTGTCACGGCCCTTCCCGCCCTCATCACTCTGGCCCTGGGCCTCATCATCCTCCTGTGGTCTGACCCCTTCTATCGATGGATGGAGGTGAGAGAGTGGCTCCTCCCGCAGACCCAGTACGTCCGCGTGAACATCGTCGTCCATATGGTCATCGCGGCCGTTGTCCTCGCGATCATC
>CAXBRG010000200.1:0-2336 GCA_963977995.1 uncultured bacterium
TCCGTAGGGCGGAGGTCGAGCGTGAAGTTCGCGAGCTACGAGCCCAACAGTTTGATGATGTCGCCACCGCTCGCGTGCGGGATCTCCTCTGCAATGTGACCGAAGAGTGGCATCGCCGCGCGCTCGACGAGATGGCCGTCGTCGCCACGTTGGCGTCGGGGCCCACACCCGTGTTCGGTGCGGAAACGGCGGAGGGACAGATTGACACTTTCGAGGGCGTCGTCCAACTGGGCCAGCAAATCCTCACCGCTGAATCGTTCTAGGGTTTTGGGGGAGGAGGCGCCGTGATTGATTACCACTTGCACCTCTGGCCGCACGACGAGTCCTCTGTCTGGTACCAGTTGGACCAAATTGCGGAGTACTGCACGGTGGCAGAGGCCGCCGGCGTCACGGAACTAGCGCTGACAGAGCACGCCCATCGGTTTGTGGATATTCGTGACCGGGTGGGTGACTTTTGGCTTCGCCACTCCCACGAACCCACCAGTGCTGCGATGGCGGCCTACTTCGATTGGCACTCCCGAAACTCCCTCGAGGAGTACGTGACGCTCGCTCAACGGGCGAAAGATGAAGGTCTGCCCGTGAAGATCGGTCTCGAAGTGGACTATTTCCGCGGTCAGATGGATGTCGTTTCGGATCTGCTCGCACAGTATCCCTTCGACGTGTTGATTGGATCGGTTCACTGGCTGGGAACGTGGCAGTTTGACGATCTCGATAACCCCATTCAGATGGCCGAATGGACGACGCGCACGCTGGATGACTGTTGGCGGGACTACTCACTCGCATTTGAGGAACTTGCCGCGACGCACGCCGTGGACGTCATGGCGCACCCCGACCTCATCAAGGTGGCCGGGAGAGTGGTCGATGACCCCCGACCGTGGTGGGACATGATGGCGCAGGCGGTGGCGTCGAGCGGAGTGTCGGTCGAGTGTTCGTCGGCCGGATGGTTTAAGCCCATCGGAGAGCAGTATCCCGCCGACGGTCTGCTGCAGCGTTGTATTGCGGCCGGAGCCACGTTCACGATGGCGTCGGATGCTCACCGGGCGGAACGCGTGGGGGCGCGAGCCAACGACATTGCGCAACTCCTCGAGACACACGGCGTCCATGAAGTAGCGACATTCCGTGCTCGCCGCCGTGAGATGCGTCCACTACGGAGTGCCAATTAATGGCCACCTTGGGTGAGATCGCCTCGCTGCGCACGTCGCTAGCCGACGAAGCCGTGGCTCATCTTCATCGTCTCGTCGCCGCGTGGTCACTCCTCGCCGACTTGTCATTCTCTGACATGTTCCTAGTGGCCCCCGACGGCCTACACGACTTTGTGGTTCTCGCCCAAGTGCGTCCCAACAATCGAGCCACGATGATCGTTGACGACCTGGTCGGTACGACGCAGACCAGTTCACGTTGGCCACTCATCGAAATGGCTTTCGCCACGCGCGAGGTCGTCAAGGGAGAGACTCATCTCGACGGCGTCGAAGAAGAGGTGCCGAACTGGGTGATCCCCGTCGGATTTGATGGCGAAATGATCGCCGCCATTGTGCGAGTGCAAGGCCCACTGCGGGGCCCTGCTTCGGCGTACGAGACGGTGTATCTCGATATCTTCGATCGCTTCTGCCAGATGGTCGGCGATGCCACATTCCCGTATCGCGAATCGGATGTTGCCGGTCCGGGTTTTCCCCGGGTCGGCGACGGCATCATCTTGATTGACGAACGGGGTTTGGTTGAGTTTTCGACGCCCAACGCGACGAATGCCCTCCACCGACTCGGCCTCTATAAGACCACCGAAGGTCGAAGTCTGAAGGAAATGGGTCTCCACGTTCGCGAACTGGACCGGGCCAAGGAGTACGCGATGCCTCGCCGCGAGGATGTCTCGCGTGGCGACGTCGCCATCGATTTTCTCTGCACGCCGCTACTCGCTCACGGTTCGGTAACGGGAGTCATGATCATTGTTCGCGATGTGTCGGAACTGAAGCGACTCGACCGTCAAATCACGAGTAAGGATGCGGCTATTCGAGAAGTGCACCACCGCGTCAAGAACAATCTGCAAACGGTGTCGTCACTCTTGCAGCTGCAAGCCCGCCGCAGCGAAGAAGCGGTGGTACGAACCGCACTGCTCGAAGCCGAACGGCGCGCGCGCGAAGAGGCGGAACGGGCCGCCGAGCAGGCCCGTCGTGACGCCGAGGAGAAGGCGCGTCAGGAAGCGGAATCGCTCAAGGCCCAGCTTGAGGCCGAGCGTCGCGACCGCGCAGAAGCCTAGCGGCGCGCGGCGGAAGAGGCCGAGCGCAGGGAGCGGGAGGAAGCAGAGCGCCGGGCACGGGAGCAAGCGGATCGCCGTGCGAAGG
>CAXBRG010000201.1:0-2316 GCA_963977995.1 uncultured bacterium
GCACGGCTTCGCCACCGATGTCTCCCACGTATCCATCCACGGCCTGTGCCGCAACTGCCAGTCGCGTACCGACCGCGAGGTCATCGAGGATGTCGACTGACCCCGGGCGGGAGCGCACCGCGGCGGGCATCTGGCCGCCGGAGGGCGTCCATGACCAGGGCATCCCATGGCACTACGGCGACCCGTTCCGCGAGCAGCGTCAGCTGGTTGGCGGCGCAGGCGTCGTCGACCTCGTTGCGGGTGGGTGTTCCCTTCAGGGGGAGAAGTAGGTCGAGGCTCTGGAGGTCGTCGATGTCGAGTCGTGGCACTCGGAGAGCGCGTGGTCCGGTGAGGGGGGCGACCAGCACGAGGTCCTCGTCAAAGAGTTCGTCACAGCGAAACGAGTCGTTCGAGAGGGGGAGCGACAAGATCCCCAGGTTGAGGAGACCGGAGGAGAGTCGGGGCTCGAGTGAGGAGTTAGTGCCTTCCACAATCTGCAAATTGACGTTCGGCAGATCGCGTCGTTGACGTTCGATCAGCTGCGGGATGAGCCATCGCCCGGTGGTGCCAATCATGCCGATCGAGACGTCACCCTGGACCGATTCGGCCATTGAGCGCACGTCAGTCCCGATGGCCTCTTCCTCGTGCAATATTCGCCGCGCCCGTTCGAGAACGGTCCGCCCTTCGGGCGTCGGTGCCATGGAGGCCCGGTCAATGAGGGGTGTGCCGAGCTCGGCCTCGAGATTCTTCACTCGCGTGGAGATATTGCTCTGGGCGGTCTGCAGGAGGGCCCCTGCCTTGGAAAAACTGCCCTCATCGATCACGGCGACAAAGGCTTCGAGCTGGCGAAAGTCCATTATCAACATACTATATGGTAAGTATCAACCAATACCGCTTGCTGATAGTGGGTTTTCCTGGCAGTCTGTACTCAGTACTTCGGGAGATCCCCCCTCTCCCAAGGTTTAGTAAAGGGACCGGCCTTCCCCCCAGGCCGGTCCCTTTGCTCTTTCTTCTGAGCGTTAGCGTGACGGGGATGGGTTCTCGACTTTCACCACGGAGCCAGTTGGCGGTGTGGTCGTTGCGAACCGTGAACCAACTGAGCCGCCGATTCGGTCTCGGTGCGGGAACCGTGGCCGGTGGTCGGGTGGCACTCACCATCGATCCGGAGTTGTTGCCCAAGCTGGCACGTCGCCGTCGCATTGTTCTCGTGTCGGGAACGAATGGCAAAACCACGACGACGGCCCTCACGGTGGCCGCCCTCGGTGCGGCCGCGACCAATGACACGGGGAGCAATATGCCCGCGGGTCACGTGGCCGCCCTCGCCACGAGCAACGAAACCTTCGTGGTTCTGGAAACCGATGAGGCGTGGCTGCCCTCGGTGATGGCCCAGGTGGCCCCCGACGTGGTGGTGCTCTTAAACCTCTCGCGCGATCAACTCGATCGATCGAGTGAAGTGCGGGTGGTCGTTGAGAAGTGGCGCACCGCGCTGCACCACACCAACGCCATTGTCGTGGCGAACGCCGCCGATCCGCTCGTCGCCTACGCCGCGGTCTCGCAGATTGGATCGAAGGTGGTCTGGGTTGACGCCGGATTGGAGTGGGCCGGTGATGCGCGGAGCTGTCCCCAGTGCACCGAGCCACTCGATCCCGTGGGTGAGTGGCGTTGCGCCTGTGGATTCGCCCGACCGCACATCGACTACCACGTCGCGGACGAACTCGTGGGCCCGCGGGAGTCGGTACCCCTCAGAGTGAATCTGCCGGGTGACTTCAATCGTGCCAACGCCGCCATGGCGATGGTGGCGGCGTCGCAGTGCGGTGTCCCCCTCGCACTCGGAGCCGAGAGAGTCGCTCGCGTGCACTCCGTCGCCGGACGATTCACGCTGCGTCGGTACCAGGGTCGTACGTGGCGCCTGTTGCTCGCCAAGAACCCCGCGGGGGTGTCGGCGTTGGTGGACCTCGTGCGAGAAGGTCGCGACGTCGTCGTGGCGATCAACGATCACGTCGCCGACGGGTTTGATCCGTCGTGGCTGTACGACGCCCCCTTCGATCGTCTGCGCGGTCGCCGCGTGTGGTGCGCGGGGTCCCGAGCGCTCGATCTCGCGGCGCGTCTCGACTACGCCGATGTGGAGTTTGCGCTCGTGGACGACTTCGCACCCGACCTGGATCACGATGAGGTCGTCGACGTGGTGGCGAACTACACGGCCTTCGCCGAATGGATGTCGCGGACGGAACCGTGTTAACGATTGCCCACCTCTATCCCGAACTGCTCGGCACCTACGGCGACGGTGGTAACGCCCTCGTTCTCTCCTCGCGAGCGCGTCGCCGGGGCGTCTCGGTG
>CAXBRG010000202.1:0-2308 GCA_963977995.1 uncultured bacterium
TTATTTCACCTCTAACGAAACGCCCCGGCGATGGTGTCACTATCGAGCGCCCCGACGCGCACGATCTCGTAGCCGTCGTCACGACACGCAACGACAGTCGAGACCGCTCCATCGCGCACACCACCATCGACCCAGGCGTCGATGTCCGACGATGTCAGAAGCGAGTGGATCTGTCCGGGGGCGGTCATCGGTGGTTCGCCGTGTTCGTTAGCGCTCGTGACGGCGAGTGGGCCCGTTCGGGCGACTAACTCCTGAACGAAGGCATCGTCGGGTAGTCGGAAACCGATCGTTCCCGACGTCGAACCAATCCGTTCAGCCATCGCCGCCAACGCCGGGATGACGAGCGTGAGAGCACCGGGCCAGAAGGCGTGCGCCAGCGTCTGGGCGGCGACCGGTAAACGACCGCCCGCATCCACCACACCCTCCAAGTTCTCCACGAAGACCGGGAGAGCCACCGAACTCGGACGACGCTTTACGGCGAAGAGTCGCGCCACGGCGTCGGCGTCGGCCACTCTCGCGGCGATGCCGTACACGGTGTCGGTCGGAATGATCACCACTCCCCCGGCGAGGAGGACGGCCGCTACGGCCTCAACGTCGCGCACGGAGTACTCCTTCACGACCACTCCTTCGCTACGACAAATCGATCGTGTCCGGCGAGATCGGTCACTGTCACTGCGGACGCAAATCCCGACGCGTGGGCGAGATCAACTGCCGCCGGTCCCTGTCGAAAGCCGTGCTCCACGATGAGAACGCCCGATGGCGACAGCCACGGTCCGGTAGTCGCAATGATGTTGGCCACCTCGGCAAAACCTGACGTGCCACGAGCGTCATCGGCAAACAGGGCGGTGGACGGCTCGAACGACAACTCGGAGTCCGTCAATGGTTGTTCGTCACGGCCGATATAGGGCGGATTAGCCATCACGACGTCAAAGCGACCACGCAGATCTGGGTTCACCTCTCGCCACCACGAGGACTGGACGAAGCTCACGTTGGTGAGGTGATACTTCCGGGCGTTCCGTCGCGCCACCGCCAGGGCGTCGTCAGAGAAATCGACTGCGATGGCGCTGGCCTGCACGCCCCGTTCCGTGAGTTCACTGAGCAGACTGACCACGATGGCACCCGACCCCGTACCGAGGTCCGCAATCATCGGAGCTCCACGATCGCCACGGGCCATTTCCCGCAGGGCAATATCAACCAGCTCCTCCGTCTCTGGCCGCGGAATGAGCACGCGGGCGTCGACATCAAGGTCGCAGTGCCGAAACGGCCAGTGACCGAGGATGTACTGCAGTGGTTCGCCCGCGAGACGTCGTTCCGCCGCCACCATGACGGCACTCGTGAAGTCAGGGTCGTCAGCGATAAAGAATTCATCGACGAGCCACGTCGCTTCTCGGGCGAGTAGTCCCCGAGCGACGAGCCGCCCGACGAGTTCGGATCTAGCGTCCGTCACTCTCAGCCAACTGACGCGCCCGTTTGTCAGCGAGAAGGGCGTCCACCACCGTGTCGAGATCACCAGCGAGTACGGCGTCGAGGGAGTAAATCGTCAGATTGATGCGGTGATCGGTCACGCGATTTTCTTTGAAGTTGTACGTTCGAATCTTTTCACTTCGGCCGCCGCCGCCGAGCTGCGAACGCTTGAGGTCGCCCAGTTCGGCGGCTTGGGCGTCTTGGGCCGCCTTTAAGAGTCGTGAGCGCAGGACGATCATCGCTTTGGCGCGATTTTGAATCTGGCTCTTTTCGTCCTGCATTGAGACCACGATGCCCGTGGGCAAGTGGGTAATTCGCACTGCGGAGTCTGTCGTGTTGACGTGCTGGCCACCCGCTCCCGACGAACGGTAGACGTCGACGCGCAGATCGTTCTGGTCGATATCAATATCGACCTCCTCCGCTTCGGGCAACACGGAGACGGTCGCTGAGGACGTATGCACGCGACCCTTCGCTTCCGTCACGGGAACTCGTTGTACGCGATGCACTCCCGCTTCGAGCTCGAGGCGACGCCAGGCGTCCTCCCCCTTCACCAGGAAGGTGACTTCCGAGAACCCGCCTTGATCAGACTCACGTTCTTCCACGACGTCCAACTTCCAACCACGGACGGCGGCGTAGCGGCGGTACATATCGGCTAGGTCGCCCGCAAAGATGTTGGCCTCGTCGCCGCCTTCCGCACCACGAATCTCCATGATGACGTTGCGTCCATCGTTCGGGTCACGCGGGAGGAGAAGTTCCTCGAGGGCCGCTTCCAGCCCCAGATCGGAAGAGCACACGTCTGAACTCCAGTCACACTGATATATCTCGTATGCCGTCTTCTGCTTGA
>CAXBRG010000203.1:0-2284 GCA_963977995.1 uncultured bacterium
AGAGTCACCGGCGGAAGCCGTTGACGTCGCGCAAATTCTTCGCGACTCCCGCGCTGACGTCTTGGTGTCGTACCTGCCCGTGGGTTCCGAAGAGGCGCAGCGCTTTTACGCTCAGGCCGCGCTCGATGCGGGTGTCGCCTTCGTGAACGCCATTCCCGTCTTCATCGCATCCGACCCCGTCTGGGCGGAGAAGTTCCGTGCGGCCGGCGTGCCAATCATCGGTGACGACATCAAGAGCCAGGTCGGTGCCACCATCGTGCACCGCGTCCTGAGTCGTCTGTTCGAAGACCGAGGACTGGCCATCGACCACACCTATCAACTCAATGTGGGTGGCAACATGGACTTTAAGAACATGTTGGATCGAGACCGCCTCGAGAGCAAGAAGATTTCGAAGACTCAGGCCGTCACCAGCCAACTTGAGATCAGTCACATGAGCGCCGATGATGTTCACATCGGACCAAGTGACCACGTTCCGTGGTTGAAGGACCGCAAGTGGTGCTACATCCGCATGGAGGGCCGCAACTTCGGCGATGTGCCGCTGAACCTCGAACTCAAACTCGAAGTGTGGGACTCCCCTAACTCGGCAGGCGTCATCATCGACGCCGTTCGCTGTGCGAAGGTTGCGCTCGACCGTGGCATTGGCGGACCGATCCTCGGGCCGTCGGCTTACTTCATGAAGAGCCCGCCGGTTCAGTACCACGACGACGTGGCCCACAACATGGTTGAGGCCTTCGCGAACGAGGGTGCCGACAACCCCATCTGGCCGTAACGCCGCCGAGCGAGGACCTGGCTACGTTTTTTCGTACTCGGGTCCTCTACGGCGTCGTGCGACTACTCCACCACGCCAGGAGACGCGAGGTCGCTTCGGCCTCTGATATCTCGCCTTCTTCGTGACGAATTGCCAGAAGGAAGTTCAGAGCTTCCCCCACGGCGCGTGATGGTGTGATACCGAGAATTGACATCACTTGATCGCCGGTCAGCGCTGGGCGTTGCGAGTCAAGGTCTTCCCGTTCGCGCAGTTCGGCAATCCGGGCTTCGAGTTCATTCATGCGGCGATCGAGTTCTTGCGCCTTGCGTCGATTCCTCGTCGTGCAGTCACATCGCGTGAGTTCGTTCAATTCGTCTAACAGATGGTCGGCGTCACGCACGTAGCGGCGGACCGCCGCGTCACTCCACCCCATGGCGTACGTGTGAAAGCGAAGATGTAGCTCGACGAGTTTGGCGACATCATCAATCATCTGCTGGCTGTATTTCAACGCCGCCATGCGCTTTTTCGTCATACGTGCACCCACGTGATCGTGGCCGTGAAACGTCACTCCTTTTTCGGTAAATGCCCGAGTCTTGGGCTTGCCGACGTCATGAAACAAGGCCGCCAAGCGCACCACGAGGTTCGATCGACCCTCGGGTTCGGTTTCAGTCGAATCCGTTACTCGACGAACTTTCTCAATGACGGCATACGTGTGTGTCAGAACGTCCTTGTGGTGATGAACGGGGTCTTGCTCTAAAGCCAATCCCGGGAGCTCCGGCAGAAAGTGTTCGGCGAGCCCAGTACGGACAATGAAGTCCAAACCGAGTGACGGTCGTTCCGTCATGAGAAGGAGGTCGAGTTCAACGCGAATTCGCTCGGCCGAAACAATGGTGAGTCGTTCTGACAGTTCCTGTGCCGCCGCCTCTACGTCGGGATCGATGTCAAATTCAAATCGCGACATGAATCGGGCCGCTCGCAACATGCGCAGTGGATCATCCGTAAAGAGGACTCGTGGATCAGTCGGGGTTCGCAGAATTCGCGCATTCAAGTCACTGAGGGCGCCCTCTGGTGCAATGAGTTGCGGCTCAATGACGTCGAACGCCATCGCATTGATCGTGAAGTCCCGGCGGCGAAGATCCACCATTAGGTCGTCGCCAAAAATCACTTCGGGCTTGCGAGACGAGTCGGAATACGCCTCCGAGCGAAACGTGGTGATCTCAACTTTGCGATTCGTGGCAGCCAGTTGGCCGCCGATGGTGCCGAAGGCACGGCCCATATCCCACGTTGCAGTACACAGTGGACGCAGGAGGCGCAGAATGTCGTCAGGTCGAGCGTTCGTCGTGTAGTCCACGTCGAGGGAACTGGCGTCCGACATGAAGGCATCGCGCACACATCCACCCACGGCGTACAGCGAGAAGCCAGCGTCGCGAAACGCAGCGGCCAGGTCCTGTGAATCTTCGCGGATGCGCTCTAAACCGGGCAGTTGATTCAGATCGGAAGAGCGTCGTGTAGGGAAAGAGTGTAGATCTCGGTGGT
>CAXBRG010000204.1:0-2277 GCA_963977995.1 uncultured bacterium
GATCAACATCATCGACACGCCGGGCCACGTTGACTTCACAGTAGAAGTTGAGCGATCACTGCGTGTTCTCGACGGCGCCGTGGCGGTATTCGATGCCGTGGCCGGTGTGGAGCCGCAGACCGAGACCGTGTGGCGTCAAGCCAATAAGTACAACGTGCCGCGAATCTGCTTTGTGAACAAGATGGACCGCGTTGGCGCCGACTTCTTCCGCTGTGTCGAAATGATTAAGAATCGCCTGGAGTGTGTTCCGGCCGTGATTCAGCTGCCGATTGGCGCCGAGTCGGAGTACCAGGGCCTGATCGATCTCGCGACGATGAAGGCCATCATCTATCACGACGACAAGGGTGAAAACTTTGAGACCGTCGACATTCCGGCCGACTATCAAGCGCAGGCTGAGGAGTACCACGCGACTCTGATTGACGTCCTCACCACCTTTGACGACGAACTCATGGAGAAGGTCCTCGGAGACGAGACGCCGACGCCCGCGGACATCCGACGCGCGTTGCGTATCGGTACCCTCGGCGGACACTGCGTTCCGATTCTTCAGGGTACGGCGTTTAAGAACAAGGGTGTTCAGCCGATGCTCGACGCCGTGGTTGACTTCCTCCCGAGCCCCCTCGATCTGCCCCCGACGCAGGGCACGAAGCCCGGTAAGGACGACGAAGTCAGCCGCAACGCGGACGACAAGGAGCCCTTCGCGGCGCTGGCGTTCAAGATCATGACCGACCCCTACGTCGGAAAACTCACGTATCTGCGCGTGTACTCGGGAACCCTCAACAAGGGCGACACCGTCATTAACACGACGAAGGGCTCGAAGAAGGAGCGCCTTGGTCGTCTGCTACGGATGCACGCGAACAACCGTGAGGACATTGAGACAATTCGCACCGGCGACATCGTGGCCGCCGTCGGACTCAAGCAGGTAACGACGGGTGACACCCTGTCCGACATGGACAGCCCCATTCAGCTCGAAACTCTGGAATTCCCCGAGCCCGTTATTCACGTGGCCGTGGAGCCCAAGACGAAGGCGGACCAGGAGAAGTTGTCGAAGGCCCTCTACGCCTTGTCGGAAGAGGACCCGACGTTCCGTGTGCGTACGGATGAAGAGACCGGCCAGACCGTTATTTCGGGTATGGGTGAGTTGCACCTCGAAGTCCTCGTGGACCGCATGCTGCGTGAGTTCTCGGTGGACGCCAACGTTGGTAAGCCTCAGGTGGCCTACCGCGAAACCGTTCGTAAGAAGGTTGAAAAAGTCGAAGAGAAGTACGTCCGCCAGTCCGGTGGTAAGGGTCAGTACGGCCACGTGGTGATCACCATTGAGCCGACCGGTCCCGGCGGGGGATATGAATTCTGTGACGAAATCACCGGTGGTGTCATTCCGAAGGAGTACATCAACCCCGTGAACCAGGGCATCGTGGAGGCGCTGACGTCCGGTGTTTTGGCCGGATATCCCACGGTGGACGTCCGTATTCGCTTGACGTTTGGTAGCTACCACGACGTCGACTCATCGGAAATGGCCTTCAAAATTGCCGGATCAATGGCTGTCAAGAAGGCCGCCCGTCTCGCGAGCCCCGTGCTTCTCGAGCCGGTGATGGCCGTCGAGGTCGTCACCCCCGAGGACTACATGGGCGACGTGATCGGCGACCTATCCAGCCGCCGAGGTCGCGTAGAAGGCATGGAGCAGAGGGGTAACAGCCAGGCCATTCGGGCTCTGGTTCCGCTCGCTGATATGTTCGGCTACGCTACTGACTTGCGTTCTCGCACCCAAGGGCGCGCGACGTACACCATGCAGTTCCACTCGTACGCCGAGGTACCAGAAGCGATCGCGAAAGAGATCGTGGCAAAGGCCACCGGAGCGTAGGTAGGAAAAACCAGGTCCAAACCGGTGTCGGGGAGGGCCGAAAACAACCGAGGTGTCCAATGGTGGGCACCTCCTGAAGAGAAAGTAATCCCCGACAATGTCAAAGGCAAAGTTCGAGCGCACAAAGCCGCACGTGAACATTGGCACCATGGGCCACATCGACCACGGTAAGACGACCCTTACCGCGGCGATCACCAAGGTTCTCGCCGACCGCGTGCCCGGTAGTGCATTCACCCCATTCGACCAGATTGACAAGGCTCCCGAAGAGCGTCAGCGCGGTATCACCATCTCGATTGCTCACGTTGAGTACGAGACGCCGAACCGTCACTACGCCCACGTCGACATGCCTGGTCACGCTGACTACGTCAAGAACATGATCACGGGCGCCGCCCAGGTTGACGGTGCCATCCTCGTGGTCG
>CAXBRG010000205.1:0-2272 GCA_963977995.1 uncultured bacterium
CGCGCACGAAACGATGGTCGTGCTCGTTCCCGAGGGCAATATCGAACAACTAACGGAAGCACTCGTGAGATCTGCTCTGCAAGGTGACGGTCTCGAAAGAGGACGCGAGGGCCGATCGCGAGTTCAACGCCTCTTCACCAATGAAGCGGCGGCGAATCAAGTCCGGCGATTTATTCGTTCGGTAGTGAGGTAATCGCGTCCCGGAGGGCCGCGATGTGATGCTCAACGGAGAACCGCTCCGCGTGCTGGCGCAGAGTTTCCGGGTCCCACGTGCGCTGGAGAGTGGCACGAAGGCTGGTCGCAATGACGCCCGCCGAGAGCGAATCTTCGTCAACGAGCACACCAGTCAAAGGGGTAATGGTGTCGAGGTAGCCCCCACTGCGACGGGCCACGGTGGGCTTGCCCGCGGCCGCCGCTTCAAGCGGGGTGATGCCAAAGTCTTCGTGACTGAGAGCCAGGTGGACTGACGAGGCCGCGTAAGCCTCACTCAACGAAGCGTCATCGAGCGATCCCGCCCACGTCACGTTGCTGCTGCTGCGGGCCATCAGAGCCGCTCGCATGGGTCCATCACCGACGATGAGATAGGTCAAGTCGGGAGTGATGGCGGCCACGTCGAGAACAAGGTCAAGATTTTTATAGGGCAGGGCTCGTGCGACAACGATGACGTCGTTCGTGGGGGGAGCGCTCTCGCGGACACCGCGAAGAGTGACCGGTGGAGGAACGATCAGGGCGTCACGGTTATAGACATCGCGAATCAGGTCTCGCGTGAAGGTGGAGTTGGCAATGAAGGCGTCGGCTCGACGGGCGACTCGTTGATCCCAACGTCGAAGGCGATCGAAGAGAAGGCGACGGGCCAGAGTCGCTCCCCGTGGAGCGTCCCCGCGACCAAAGTAGCGGTCGGTCTGGTACAGCCACCTCGCGGGGGCGTGACAGTAGACGACGAGTGCATCGGAGGCGGCGTATCCGTGCGCCCATCCCGATGACGAAGCCAAGGTGATGTCCGCTCGAATATGCGTGTGGCTGACGGTAGGAGCAAGAAGGGGCAAGGCCGCGCGGTGGTGGTGGCGAAAGTACGACACTCGATTAAGGGGTGATACGTGGATGGTGTCACGTCGAAACGCGGGATAGGTCGTTGCCGGATCGAACAAGGTGGTGTAGAGAGGGGCGTCGGGCCACTCTTCGTGCCAGGCAGCGACGACTCGTTCCGCGCCGCCACGTTGGGTGAGATAGTCGTGAGCGAGCGCCAACGGAACTCGCGCCATGTCAGTACGCGCCGAGTCCGCGCAACATTGCTCGAGGTGTGTCCACGCAGATCTTGATGTCCCACCACAGCGCCCACGCCGTGACGTAGAGGTAGTCCAATTGGCGGAGCTCTTCGGCGGTGAGATCGTTGCGTCCGGAGACCTGCCACAGCCCCGTAATGCCGGGTCGCACATCAAAGCGACGGGCGTAGTGGGGGTCTTCGATATCTGACTCACTCACAATGAAGGGGCGTGGGCCCACGATGCTCATGGAACCAAATAACACGTTGAGAAATTGAGGAATCTCATCGAGACCCGTTCGTCGCAACAGTCCACCTATCGCCGTGCGGCGATTGGACTCGTGGAGCTTGCCCCGGCTGACGTACAGCGGAACATCGGCTGAGGAGGTGCCCTCGGGTAGCGGGGCGTCGTGGCTTTCCAGGCGCATCGTGCGGAACTTCAAAATGGTGAACGGTTTGCGGTGACGTCCGAGACGCTCTTGACGAAAGAGCACGGGCCCACGCGAGGTCACCTTGATCGCCACGGCAATGATCAGTGCCAGGGGAATCGTGAGAATCAGCGCGACGAGGGCGACGACCACGTCAAATGTTCGCTTCATGAAGTGATCAAAGCGCGAGACGTTACGAGGAGCCATTTCCAGGAGTGGAAGTCCGGAGAGGTCGGTGAGCCGACTTCGCCACGAGATCACTTCGAACATTCGAGGGACGAGGGCCGTATCGACGAGTTGCGTCGTGCGTCGATACCAGTAGGCAACTTCCGAGTTCAATTCGTTAATGGAACCGAAAATCACTCGGTCGAGGCCGTGTTCGGTCACGATGGCTTCGATGTCGTAGATACTGCCAATGGTGTCCGGGTCGGGGTCTCGACTCAGCGAGATGCGTCCAAAGAGAGCAATGCCACGTTGCAAGTGGAGGTGCGTCGCAATTCGTTGGTACGTTGACCCGTCGTCGATCACCGCGACGCGGACGGGGCGTCGGGACATAACCGCCGCACGCAGAAGGCTGCGGTAG
>CAXBRG010000206.1:0-2247 GCA_963977995.1 uncultured bacterium
GGTCGCGCCGGTCTGGCTCACCGCCACCTGGACGATGCCGCCGCGGATACCGAGGGTCGCCGACGGAGTCGTGACCTTGACCTCGGACGTCTTGCTGATCGCGCCGCCAACGAAGCGCAGCATGCCCATCGTGACGGTGATCGACATGTCGCCCTTTCGGCTCTGCGGATCGAAGACGTACTTGTCGGCGGCCTCTTGGTTCTGGAGGAAGTGATGGCTCGCTTTGCAATTGAGGAGCTCCTTAGTTCAGAATGTGACATCTTGGACGGCGTAGCGTCCTCGATGATCGAGAAAAGGAGAGAGTCGTGAGCCGCGGTGCCGATTCGACCCGAGCCGGCGAGCTTTCGGTTCGTGATCGTCCAACGTCGCCCCTCGTTCTCCACGCTCGCCGCCTCGTCTTACGCACCATGACGGAACACGACTACGAGGGCTGGTTTGAAGTGCGCCGTCGTTGCGGTGAGTGGTTAACGAAGTGGGAGCCTCGTTCGGCCGACGGCCCCCACCTCGCCGAAGATCGTCGAAGTTTTATCGGTCGGTGTGCGATTCGTGAACGTGAACGTCAACTCGGAGTGGCCTACGGGTTTGGGCTCTTTGATGGTGGACGCTTCGCCGGCGAGATCACGCTGTCGGGAATTCAGCGTGGACCGATGCAGTCGGCCTACGTGGGCTACTGGATAGATCACGACCTGGCGGGTCAGGGCTACATCCCCGAAGCCGTGGTGGCAATTTTGCAGTACGCCTTTGACTATCTCGATCTCCACCGAATCGAGATCAACATCATTCCGCGTAACGCTCCATCCACTCGCGTCGTGGAGAAACTAGGTCTTCGATGCGAAGGCATTGCGGAGCGGTACCTCGAGATTGACGGAGTCTGGGAAGACCACGCGCGATACGCCATTACTCATGAAGAGTGGGTCGTCAAGGCACCGACGCTTGTCGCCGAATGGCTCCTGCCGCAGAGCTAAACGCCCTCCAACCTTCGGCCCACGAGTTCATCGATTCCGATAACGCCGAGGACCCCACCGCACACCTTGGCTACCCCTAACCCACCCGGTGCTCCGTCGCGTGGTAGCACCACGACGTCCGTATCGTTGCCGCGTGCCAGTACGGCACCTTGTAGTCGGGCCTCGCGGCAGGCCTGGGCAACTTTTTCGATGTCGGCGGGGTGAGGAATGCGCACTGCGACAGTTCGATAGGGCGACTGACGAACACCGCGGATGTCCATCAGCATGCGCCACGAATCGCGCCCGACGCGCACTGACGACCCCGCGACGTCGTCCCACTCCACGGGCACGGCGGCGGTCGGGAGTTGGAGACGATGCGCCAAGTAGAGCCACTCGGCGTCAAATGCGAACCCATCGATATGTCCGAAAATGGCAAAGAGGCGAGCCACGCCCAGATGAAAACCTTTAAAACCGCACTGCGTATCTCGTACCGAAGTGCCCGTCCAACGCCGCACCAGCGTGTTGAATGCTCGTCCGGCAGTCGTGCGAAGCGCCGAATCGTATTTGATCACCCCGCCGCGAGCGCGTGAGCCAACCGCGACCTCCGACGTGCTGAGTTTGTTGAGGAGCTCGGGCAAGTGTCGCGGGTCAATGGACATGTCCGCATCGCAGGTCACGACCACCCGA
The DNA here is from genome assembly GCA_963977995.1 of uncultured bacterium. Lineage (GTDB taxonomy): Bacteria > Actinomycetota > Acidimicrobiia > Acidimicrobiales > RAAP-2 > RAAP-2. Next base: position 1,632 of record CAXBRG010000206.1, read on the forward strand.
CCCCGAGCGACCGCAATCCCCACCTTGAGGGCCGCACCCTTACCCCGGTTCACTTCGTTCCGGACAACGAGCGAATGGGGGAGGTGTGCGAGGAGCTGCGCCGCCGTGGTCCCAGTGGTATCGCTCGAGCCATCGTCTACGACAATGACTTCCGTGGTACTCACGTCCAGCCCGTCGAGAATTGGCAGCAGTCGATTGATGCCACTGTGAAGTCGTGACGCTTCATTGTGGGCGGGAATGACCACGCTAAGGGCGAGCGACATGGGGTCTTAGCCTACGGACGACCCGCGCCGATCAGTCCGTAGGTAAAGAGTGGTGAGAACGAGATCACTGTTCCGCGGTGTGCCGCAGAGATGATGGTCTTGTCGCCCCACGGCCCTTGACCGGCGTACATCACGACGTGGTCAATCTGGTGATCGTTGTCGAGGTTGTAGTAGAAGAGCAGGTCGCCGGGTTGGAGTTTGTTCAACGGCACCCGCTTCGTCGCGTAGTACTGCGTCGCGGCGGTTCGTGGTATGTAGTACCCCGCTCGAGCCCACGACCACTGCGTGAGTCCGGAGCAGTCGAAACCATATCTTGGTGACTCGCCACCCCAGACATACGGGAGACCACGAAC
>CAXBRG010000207.1:0-2243 GCA_963977995.1 uncultured bacterium
CCGAAATCGACGAGGCGATCACTGGCTTGGAAGCGGGCATGGTCTTTGCGAACGCGGTGGTGGCGTCAACCCCCGAGCTGCCATTTGGTGGTATCAAGAACTCCGGGTACGGACGAGAACTGTCACCCTTTGGAATTCGTGAATTTGTCAATATCAAGACCTTCTACCAAGCATGAGTGAGACCACCTACTACTTCGACTACGCCGCGAGCGCCCCTCGCCGTCCCGAGGTGGCCGACGCGATGGCTCCGTGGATGCACGGCGTGGTCGGTAATCCATCGGGAACGCACCGTGAGGCGCGTCGGGCTCGGGCCGCCATCGAAGAAGCTCGTGATGTGGTGGCCGACTTTGTCGGTGGGAATGTCCATGACGTCGTCTTCACGGGAGGCGGCACGGAGTCGTGCTACCTCGCCATCGCGGGTCGAGTCCACGCTCATCGACGTGACCATCCCCTTTCCGACATCGTTATCTCGCCCGTCGAGCACAGCGCGGTGAAGAAGACGGCCGAACTGCTCGCGGCTACCTATGAGGATGTGCGAGTGCGGACACTAGAGGTCGACCGCGATGGTGTCGTGACGTCCGAGTCACTCTGGGACAACCTGGGACCGCGCACCGCCCTCGTGAGTGTGATGACAATTCAAAATGAGACGGGCGTTTTTCAGCCTCTTCCCGTCGTGGCGACACTGACGGCGGGCGCCGTCCCGGGTGGCGGCGTGTCACATACCGACGCCATCGCCGCCGCGTCGCATATGTACTTAGGTCCCTCAACGGAAGCAATCGATCTCGTCACAATCGCCGCACACAAACTTGGTGGACCGGTGAACTCGGGGGCTCTTATCCTTCGTCGCGAGGTTGAACTTGTGGTGCCGAACCAGGGTGGTGGTCAAGAACGTGGTCACCGCGGCGGGACCGTTGACGTGGCCGCCGCCGTGGGCCTCGCCGCCGCTTGTCGAGCGACCGCGCTCGAGCGCAGCGAGGTGCTGGAGCGCATTGAAGCGTTCCGCCTGCGATTCGAAAATGCCGTTTCCTACGTTGCCGGCGTAACCGTCACCGCACGCGGTGAATCGCGGATTGCGGGCGTGACCCATCTCACGGTCGACGGTGTGAGTAATGAGGAGCTGATCTACCTACTCGACGAGGCGGGGGTCTGTGTGTCGGGGGGATCGAGTTGTGCGAGTGGTGCGCTCGAGCCGAGCCACGTCCTGCTCGCCATGGGGTATTCGCCGGAACTCGCTCGTAGTGCCGTTCGCTTCAGTTACGGGCATCTCACCACCATGGAAGAGATTGACTACGCCATCGGTGCATTGGCGGACGCGGTGTATCGCCTCCGCGGCCAAAAGTAACGGCGGTCCGACACGGCTGGCAAACTAACGCTGTGAAAGTCATGGTGGCAATGTCAGGTGGGGTGGACTCGTCGGTCGCCGCCGCCATGCTCGTCGAAGCGGGCCACGAGGTCGTGGGTGTCACTCTCAAACTCTGGGGCGGTCCTTCGGATTCGGGCTGCTGTTCGGTATCGGACGTCGACGACGCCCGGCGAGTCGCCCACGCCGTTGGTATTGATCATCACGTCTTTAATTACACGGAGGAGTTTGAGGCATCGGTCGTCGCACCGTTTGTGGCGGACTACGCCCAAGGGCTCACTCCGAACCCCTGTTTGGAGTGCAACCGCGTCATTAAGTTCGACCTCCTCTTTGAGCGGGCTCGGCGGCTGGGTTTCGACGCGGTCGCCACGGGTCATCACGCTCAAGTGGTGACAGTCGACGGCCAACCTCGCCTCCAGCGAAGCGTTGACCAACGAAAAGACCAGAGTTACGTACTCGGGTACTTAACGGCTGACGCGCTCGCCATGCTCCTTCTTCCTCTGGGTCATATGACGAAGGACGAAGTACGAGCGGAAGCGGAACGCCTCGGTCTTCGCACCTGGAACAAGCCCGATTCGCAGGATGTGTGTTTTATCGAAGCGAGCGCTGGACGAGAAGCGTTTCTCGGACAGCGCATCCAACTCACCCCCGCCCGCGTTCGCGATCGCGTGACGGGCCGTGATATGGGCAACCTGAGTGCTGCTCAACTCGTTACCGTGGGGCAACGTCGTGGTTTAGCAACGGGAATCGATGGAGAACGCCGATTCGTCGCGTCCGTGGACGTGACGACAGGAGTGGTCGAAGTTGACCGTCTTGACGCGATCATGGTGAACGAGATCCGTCTCGTGCCCGACACGCTGACGTTCCCCTACGAAGAACTGAT
>CAXBRG010000208.1:0-2155 GCA_963977995.1 uncultured bacterium
ATGCTGACACTCGCGGCCACTACTGCCAGCCCATTGGCTGATCGGAGTTGCGTTGCGATGATCTGGGGGCCGAGGGCGTATCCGACCACCACAATGCCCATCGCGCCGATCCACCACGCCGAATCACTCGAGACTTCTAGTCCCACGAGCGCAACAACTCCACTGCTGCCCAGCAACAGACCCGCGATACGGCGCTTCTCAATAATCATCCGGGGATTCAGCATCTTGCTGACACCCAGTGCGACGAGCGGAGTCGCGCAAATCAGGAGCGACGCGAGACTGCTGGAGATATGGCGCTCCGCACTGCTCATGAAGTACCACGGAATACCGAATTCGATAACGGTATAGAGAACGAGCCCTCGAACTCGACCTCGGAGCGACGTAAAGACTCCTCGTTGCCACGCCAACGGCACCAAAAGAACGGCGGCCGGGAGCGTTCGACCCAAGACCACACAGACGGGGTCAAGTTCCCTCACCGCGATGCGGATGAAAAAATAGGGGAGGCCCCAGAGGACGCTCACGGCAGTAAAGAGAATCCAACCCCGCTTCGTCACTAACCCACTATTGCATAAATCAGCACTTCTGTGCAATAATTCTCATTATGAAAGCGGCCGTCATTGGGGCATCGGGCTACGCGGGGTCGGAAGTGCTGCGCTTGGCCGCGACGCACCCCGAACTTGAAGTTGTGGTGGCAACGGGGGATTCGGCGGCCGGTCGGTTGGTCCGCGAACACACCCCGGCTCTGGGCGTCTCGTACCCCGATCTGCGGTACAGCGCACTTGCCGATATTGAAATGGATTCTTTCGAGGTCGCGTTCGTCGCCTTGCCTCATGGAGCGTCGCAAGGAATCGTGCCCCAGCTCCTCGAGCACGGCGTGATGGTTGTCGACCTTGGTGCCGATTTTCGTCTTACGTCCGCACAGGACTATCACGCTTGGTACGGCGAGGCTCACCAGGCTCCCGGACTCCTGGGCACGGCAACGTATGGGCTCGTTGAGCGACACCGCGAGGAGCTTCGCGGCTCTCGGTTTATTGCGGTGCCGGGCTGCTATCCCACCGCGACGTCTCTCGCCCTTGGTCCGTTCATTGACCGCGCCCTCACGGATGGTCCCTATGTGGTGAACGCACTCTCGGGAGTTTCCGGTGCGGGACGCACTCCCAGCGATCGTCTTCACTTTCCGCGTCTCGCCGGCAACGCGGAGGCGTACGGGCTCACGGGTCATCGCCACACAATTGAAATGCAACAAGAACTCGGCGTTGAGCTTCTCTTCACCCCCCATCTGGTGCCGGTGAGTCGAGGAATGCTCGTGACGGCGTACGCACGAACGGTCGATTCCCTGAGTACGACTCAAGCAATGGAGTTGCTGCGCTCGTCGTACTCGAGCGATAGCTGCGTCGTGGTCGTCGAAGAGCCACCGACCCTGAAGGATCCATTGGGAAGCAACCTCTGTTGTGTCTCTGTCCGCGTCGACCCTCGTACCGGTTGGCTCATCGCGATGAGTTCTCTTGACAACCTTGTCAAGGGGGCAGCGGGACAAGCCATTCAGGCGTGGAATGTTGCCATGGGCCACGCGGAGACTCTCGGTCTGCCGATGTCGGGACTGACACCGTGAGCCTGGTGGTCATCAAACTCGGGGGGCATGCTCTCGACGTCACGTCGGATGCCGAACAGCTACTGGCGGGCTTGGCCAGCGATATTCAAGAACTTCGCGCGGCAGGTGACGAGGTAGTACTGATTCACGGCGGCGGGCCGCAGATCAATGAACTCGTGACCTCGCGGGGGCTGTCAACCACCTTTGCTCATGGTTTACGTGTGACCACACCAGAAGTTCTGGAGTGTGTCGTCATGGGTCTTTCAATGGTGAATGCTCGCGTGGTGGGCCAGTTGGTCCACCACGACCTTCCCGCGGTGGGTATTCACGGCGCCTCGGGCGGACTCGTGGTCTGCTCGGCTCGTACGGAAGAACTTGGTGCCGTGGGTCACAACCCACGCGTCAATGCCTCGATCCTGACGAGCATGTTGCAACTTGGCTGGCTTCCCGTTATCGCCCCCTACGCCATTGATGACCGTGGTTCCCTTCTGAACTGCAATGCCGACGCAGTGGCGGGTGCAGTGGCGGGTGCACTCAATGCCGAAACCCTCCTTCTGTTGAGCG
>CAXBRG010000209.1:0-2136 GCA_963977995.1 uncultured bacterium
TACGACCGGCAACGTCGTCGGAACGACACCATCGTTGAGGTCGAAACTTTGTGCAAAGACTTCCTTGCGACGCCCGTCGATGAGGGCGAGAACGGCGCCTCGCACTCCTTGCGCGAACGCCCCCGCGGCCACGACCTCCAAACTGGTGACCCCGACGAGTGGTGCTCCCACGCTGTCCGCGAGTGCGACCGCCGTCGCCACGCCCACTCGCAGCCCCGTATAGAGACCGGGGCCGCGATCCACGACAACTCGCGTGATATCTCGCACTGCACACCCCGATTCACGCAGCAGCTCCTGAATCCCCGGCATAAGAACTTCCACGTGGCGTCGATCGCGATCCAACACTCGCGACGTGGTCACGCCGTCACGCTCAAGCGCGATGCCGCACAGTGGCGTGGCCGTCTCGATGAAGAGTGTCGTCATGCCGGAGACCACATCGTCGGTGGGAGCGTTCGCGCGGGGTCGAGCTCGACCGTGAGCGATCGATCCGTTTCGGACAGTGGATCTATCGAAAGCCGAATCACGGTCGACGGCCACAGTGCATCGCCCATCTCACCCCACTCCACGACCGCGACACCACCGAGGGCCACCATCTCATCCAGCGTCAGATCGGCAATCTCGTCTAATGAGTTCGTGCGGTAGAGATCGGCGTGGTGCAGAAGGTCAATCCCTTGAGTGTTGGCACAGTGATGCTGTCGCACCATCGTGAATGTGGGGCTCGTAACGCGCTCGCGCACGCCCAGCGCACGAGCAATCCCTTGCGTCAGAGCCGTCTTGCCCGCGCCGAGGGGGCCCGAGAGTACGACGATGTCACCACGTCGAAGAATCGTCGCGAGGTCGACCCCGGCCATCTGCGTCTGTTCGATGCTCTCCGTGCGGCACGTCCACTGCGTCACGGCAAGAAGCTCCGTGCCACCTGCAGGTCGGCTCGCATCACGCGTTCCACGCTAGGTCCCTGGCGGAGGGCGGCCGCCGGGTGGTAGGTCGGAATCACGACACCCGCCTCCGTCGTGACGGGACGTCCGTGCAGGCTGTCCATTGGTTCACGAACGCCCAGCACGGCGTGCGTGGCGGTGAGACCCAACGTCAACGTGACGGCCGGACGGAGGTCGCGTCGCTGGATATCGAGCCAGTCGCGGCACGCGGTGATCTCGCCACGGCGGGGGGTCCGATTTCCCGGCGGACGACACTTCACCACATTCGTCACAAAACATTCATCACGCTGCCGACCCATCTCTTCACCGATGAGACGAAAGAGAAGTTGGCCGCTCCGACCAATAAAGGGTTCGCCGCCCTCATCTTCGTGTCGTCCGGGCGCCTCACCGATCAGAAGAATCTGGGCGTTCTGCGGGCCACTCCCGAGGACAACGTTGGTCCGAGTGGTCGAGAGACCGCAGCGTGTGCACGCCAGTGCGTCCGTGAGGGCCGACATCTAGACGGCGATGCGTGGCACGCGGGCACCGACGCCGCAGAGAACTTCCCACGTAATGGTCTCACCCCAACCGGCCCACTCGTCGGCGGTGATGGTGTGATCACCCTGCGTGCCGAGAAGAACGACTTCGTCGCCCACCGACACGGAGGCCGAGCCACAGTCGACCACCAGCTGATCCATCGTGACCGAACCCGCGAGCGGGAATCGCCGGCCGCCAATGAGGACGGTGGCGCCGGCTTCGAAGAACCGGCGGGGATATCCGTCGGCGTAGCCAAAGGGGACGGTCGCCACGGTGGCGGACTCCGCGAGAGCTCGACGTCGGCCATAACTTGGTCGCTCCCCCGGAGCGAGATGGCGAACGGCCGTCACGCGGGCCTTGAGCGACAGAGCGGGTCGTAACGAGAAACCTTTCGTCGTTAGCAACGTTGTCAGCGACGGGTGCGGAACGTAACCGTACGCGGCGAGTCCGATCCGCACCATGCTCGCTCGAGCAGACGGCAGAGCGAGGGCCGCCGCGGAGTTGGCCAAATGAATGAGAGCGGGGGTGACCCCACGTTGACGCACCCGTTCGATAACGGTGTCAAACTCGGCCATCTGGTGCAGCGAGTACGCCTGGTCCTCCGACGCAATCGAGTCGGCGACGGGGAAGTGGGTATACACACCTTCGATGACCACATTGGGTGAGGCGGACAGAACGTCCACCA
>CAXBRG010000210.1:0-2136 GCA_963977995.1 uncultured bacterium
CCATGATCCAAACTCTCCTTACAGAACCTTGATGGACTCGAGGAAGCCGACGATCTTGTCGGCGCCATCGCCCTCATCGACGTGCTTCTCACCGGCGGCGCGTGCTTCCGCCGCGACGACCGCCGTGATCTCCTGGCGGGCACCAGCGGCACCCGTCTCGCTAGCCAGGCCGAGGTCGGCAGCGGTCAGTTCTTCGAGCGGCTTGCTCTTGGCAGCCATGATGCCCTTGAAGTTGGCGTAGCGGGGCTCAACGACACCAGCGGTCACCGTGACAACGGCCGGCAGCGGTGAGGTGACTTCGTCGTACCCACCATCGGTCTGACGATCCACCTTCACGGTGCTGCCATCGACCGTGACCGACTTGGCGAAGGTCACAGCGGGCAGGCCGAGAATCTCTGCGACTTGAACGGGCGTCGTTCCGGTGTAGCCATCCGACGACTCGGTGGCGCACAGAACGAGGTCCGGGTTGATGCGCTTGATCGCGGCCGCCAGCACCTTGGCGGTGCCGAGGGCGTCAGTTCCCCGAAGGGAGTCGTCAGAGACAACCACGGCCTTCGCGGCGCCCATCGCAAGAGCCGTACGAATACCGGAGACGTCCGCCGCGGAACCCATGGAAACGATGGTGACTTCGCCGCCGCCCGCCTTTTCGACGAGCTGGAGGCCCATTTCAACGCCGTAGGTGTCGGCTTCATCCAAGATGAGCTTGCCCGTGCGGTCGAGGTTGTGGGTGGTGGCGTCCAGGGACTGGGGTGCCGCCGGATCTGGAATTTGCTTGACGCAAACGACAATGTTCATGGCTGCCAATCTAGGGCAATCGCCCGCTACCCCATTCAGGGGCGATGCGGAGGGGTGGCGCCGAGCGACAGGGCGAGAACAGGGTCATCAGTGATGATGGTGTCCACACCCCACTCGTACATCCGGGTAATCGACGAGGCCGAGTTCACGGTCCAGACATTCACCTGGAGGCCCCATCCCTGAATGGTTCCCACGTCACCTTCCAGCACGGTCTTGTAGTGGGGATGGACCGCATCAAGTCCGGACTCCGCGGCCCGCCGCGCGCAGTCCATGGTGGACTCCGTCCAGTTCAGTAGCCACCCCACCGGAACCGCGGGGTGAATCTTTTTGACGGCCAGGCAGGTGTCGAGGTCGAATGACGAAACAATGGTGTCGTCAAGCCATTTCAGCTGAGTGAGTAAGTCCATGACCTGGGTGGCCATCGCACCCGAAGGGTCGTAACCGGGGTCCTCAAACCAGTTCTTTATCTCGACGTTGACGGTGATACCCGTGCAGGCGTTCAGAGCGTCGGCCAACGTGGGAACGTGCGCGGGTAGCTGGCCCACGGTGAGGTCGCAGATGTTGCCATGACCAGAGATTCCGGCGTCGTGGTGGACTACTAACGCTCCGTCCTTGGTGCGGCGGACATCAAGCTCCACCCCGTGGACCCCGGCCGCCTTCGCTTCAAGAAACGCGGCGACGGTGTTTTCGCGCTCCACGGTATGAAGTCCTCGGTGGGCGTAAATCTCACTCATACCTAGAAATCTAGGTGGGGCGCCATTTCCGACCGTTACGGGAGATCGGGCGGTCAAATTTTTCCAAGTACCCCTTGAAATTGTCCTAGGGGGTCGGTAGCATTTTTCCTCCCCCCGCGAGCGTGGAGAGACGCTCGCCGCAGGACCGAAAGAAACCGAGAATCACCATGTCACTTACCTGGAACCGTACCCACGAGTGGGACGACGCCAACTGGCGCGTCAACGCCGCGTGTCGCGACACCACCCCGGACCTCTTCTTCCCCGTCGGCACCACGGGGGCCGCCGTCGACCAAATTGAGTCGGCCAAGCGACTCTGCGACTCGTGTGACTCCAACAATCACTGCCTCGAGTTCGCCCTCGCGACCAATCAGGAATCAGGAGTGTGGGGCGGAACCACTGAGGACGAGCGCAAGAAGTTGCGCAAGCAGTGGCTAGCGAATCGCCGCCGCGCCCTCACGTTGCAGTAGTCGACTACCTCGGATACAAACAGTCGTACAGCTCGTCGCGATGATTCGTGACGCACACGTAGACCTGCAGCGGATCGGGAATTCGATCTGGATACGTCACATCACGAAGTCGCCACCACGATGCTGATCCGTCGGGCGTC
>CAXBRG010000211.1:0-2126 GCA_963977995.1 uncultured bacterium
CGTCAGCGTGGCATTGGTGTGGTGAGGTTCGAGCAAAGTCACGACGTCGTCCCATCGTTGAGCCCCGAGCCAGTACTGGGCGACCGCCTCGAGCACGTCAGCGTTCGTGGGTTCGAGGGTGAGAGCCTGCATTAAGGACGCCTCATCCCCCTGTCGCAGCAGAGCAGCGATCGGCGAAGCGGCCGGCGCCAAGCGATCAATGAATTCGCGCACTTGGTGTTCGGGCAGGGCGCCGGTGAAGCTGTCGACAATCTTTCCCTCGTGAACGGCAAAGACGGCCGGGATCGACTGCACCTGAAAGGCCTGCGCCACGCGCGGGTTGGCGTCCACGTCGACCTTGGCGAGAATCACGGCGCCGTTGGTCTCACCAATTACTTTTTCGAGAATGGGGCCAAGGGTCTTGCACGGGGTGCACCATTCGGCCCACAGATCAACCACGATGGGCGTGGTCATGGATGCTTCCATGACCTCCTGTGAAAACGTTGCATCGGTGACATCGACCACGACGTCAGCCTAATGTCGCACCGTTTCACGGTTGAAGTGAGTCGACCCGATAGGACCCCCAATAACCCGACTAGCGTTTCGCCCATGAATGAAGTGGTTGGGATTCATCACGACAACGTGACGGCGTGGATGGTCGAGAACGTGGGAGCCGAGGCACCCTTGTCCTTTGAGCTCATTGCCGGGGGTCGATCGAACCTCACGTTCAAGGTGACCGACGCCACTGGTCGCCGGTTTGCATTACGCCGTCCTCCGACGAGCCACGTTCTTCCCACGGCCCACGACATGGTGCGCGAGCACACCGTCATCTCGGCGCTCGCCCCACAAGGCATTCCTGTCGCCACCCCCCTCGGTCTCTGCGTTGACGAGACCGTCAACGAGCGACCGTTTTATGTCATGGACTTCGTGGATGGTGCCATTTTGCGAGATCGGCGCGGCGCCGAGTCCGCGTTTGACATTGGCGTGCGTCGCAGCATCGGCGCCAACCTGGCCCAAACGTTGGCCCGACTTCACGACGTCGATGTCGTTGCGGCCGGGCTAGGAGAACTGGGGCGACACGAGGGATATATCGAACGTCAACTGAAACGGTGGCGCGGACAGTACGAACAGATGCACGTTGAAGGAGTCGACGACGGCGGCATCGTGGTTGCCGTTGGCGATGAACTTGCCGCCAACATCCCCGCTCAGCAAAAAGTTGCGGTAGTCCACGGTGACTATCGACTCGATAACACCGTCCTCGACACCTCGGGGCGCGTGACGGCAATTCTGGACTGGGAGATCTGCACTCTCGGCGACCCGATGGCCGACCTCGGCCTCTTGCTCGTGTACTGGGCCGAACCGAGCGACGCCACCGAAGCTCTACTGGGCGCCGCACCGACGACGGCGGAGGGTTTCGCGAATCGTCAACAAGTTCTGGAAGCGTACGCCGCCCACTCGTCACTAGACGTAAGCCACGTGGCCTTCTATCAAGCATTTGGTTACTGGAAATTGGCGTGCATCCTCCAGGGTGTCTTCGCTCGCTACAAGGGCGGAGCCACTGCGGGCGACACGGGAAGCGTTGACGCCTTCCCTCACCACATCAAACTCCTCGCCGATACGGCCAAGCGCACGTTAGATGAGGGCCGATGAGCGACGCTGACTACGACCGCATTCTGTACTTCCACGAAGCCGACCTGCACGAGCCGGTTCTCATCGTGGGACTCGAGGGTTGGATTGACGCAGGCTTCGGTGCCAATGCGGCGATGAACTCACTGCTGGGTTCAATGAAGACCGAGCTCTTCGCCAGCCTCGAAACGGACTACTTCATCGACCAACGCGCCCGTCGGCCCATTGTGAAGATTGTGAATGGGGTCACGACAAATCTGACGTGGCCGGAGATTCAGGTGCACGCTGGCACTGATGGCGACGGAGCCGACGTTCTCTTGCTGGTCGGTCCCGAACCCGATTTTCACTGGGGCGACTTCGTCGACTTGATTGTTGATCTGTGCGATCGACTCGGGGTTCGCATGGTCGTGGGGCTCGGCGCGTTTCCCGGTCCAGTCCCTCACACCCGACCGCTGCGCGTCGTCGGCACGGCGCCCGCCGCGAGCGAACACCTACTCCACAGATCGGAAGAGCACACGTCT
>CAXBRG010000212.1:0-2095 GCA_963977995.1 uncultured bacterium
TACTGGCTAGCAATAAACATCAACAGCGAGAGAACTGCGACCACCATGGTGGCCACAAAGGGACTCTTGCGGGTCGAGTGTGTGGTGCCGAGTACTGCGGGCAACGTCTTGTCACGCCCCATCACAAAGAGGGTGCGGGTGACTTGAATCAGCGTCGTCTCGAGCGTGGCCACGGTCGAGAGCAAGACCGCGACAACAATCAACTTGCCCGGCGTGCCAGGGGCGATGTTTTGACCCAGAACCTGCAGGATGTTGGCGGCGTTGGCCTCGTTCGTCATCTGCTCGGTGGAGAGCGCCATATTGGAGCCAAGGGTGAAGAGCTCAAACAACATGAAGACAATCAGAGCGCCCAAAAGACCGCCGGCACCGGAGGTCTTCTTTGCGTTACTGGTCTCTTCGTTCAAGTTGGCAGTCACGTCCCAGCCCCAGTAGTAAAAGGCTGCGAGGAGAGCTCCCGATGTGAAAGTGGCCATCTGGAACCCGCCTCCGGTACCGTCATTGAAGATTGACGGCAAGAACCAGCTCCATGTGAAGTTCACGTAGTGATGTGCGTGAACAAACGCCAAGATGGCAAAGACCACCAGTAAAACAACCTCGACGGCGGTCATGATGATTTGCACACGCACGGTGACAGTCACGCCGGCGGCCACGGCACCCACCATCAAAAGAAAGAACACTGCACCAAAGAAGGTGACCCACCCCTTTGAGGAGGCTGCAGAATCGCTAAAGAGACCGAGCAGCGATGAACCTGCCGGGAACGTAGCGATCACCATGAAAATGAGGGCGGAAATGAACACGGCCCAGCCACTGAGCCAACCCAGTGCGGGGTGAATGGCGCGGCGGACCCACGAGTACGCGGCGCCCGCACTCGAGTCGTGGCGGCTGAGGTAGTTGAAGGCAAAGACAATGCCGAACATGAAGAATCCGACATAGAGAAGGGCGGCGGGTCCACCAAAGCCCACTGCACCAAACATCACCGTGGTGGCGCCCGCGATGGAATACGCGGGTGCCGAACCGGCCACTCCCATTACCACGCTGTCAAAGAGTCCCAGGACTCCACTGCGGAGGCGATGCTCGTGTTGTTCAGCGAGCGCGGTTTCGTACTGCGAGTTGGGGTTGCTCATGGCACCTCCTAGATGTGAATTCGATCACCTCGATTAAATGCAACGACGCGTCAAACTAACACTCTCGGGGCCGAGAAACGAGAATTTTCCTGATTACGCCGTCGCGAGAACGTCAGCGTTCTGCGCACGATACGAGCGAATCAACATGACACCCGTCGCCAAGGTCAAGAATGCGCCGACACCGAGACCGACGCGTGGATTGGTGGCATTCACGAGGGCCCCAATCAATGGGGCACCGATTGGGGTGGAGCCCAAGAAGGCAGTGGCGTGGAGGGCCATCACCCTTCCACGCATCTCTTCGGTGGAGTTGAGCTGCAGAGTGGAGTTAGCCGTTGAGACAAAAGCAATCGAGAATCCGCCCGTCGGTACCAACAACATGGCGGCCACGTTGAGATTCGGTGACAATGCCACGCCCGTCATGAATACGCCAAAGCAGGTTGCGAGGGTGGCGAGCAGTCCCAGTGATGGACGCGCACGGTAGGCGATGACAAAACCACCCACGATGGCACCAAGGCCCATCGCACCCATCAAGAGTCCATAGTGGCCAGCATGCGGATCGTTGAATGTTCGCTGGACCAAGAGCGGCAAAGTCACGGTGAAGTTAAAGGCGAACGTCCCCACGACGGCGACTGAGAGGAGAGCCCGCCGCAGAACCGGTGTGCTCCAGGCGTAGCGCAGTCCCATGCGGAGCTGGCCCTTGCCACGTTGGACGGTGCGAATGGCTGTGAGGTCCGACTTCTTCATCAGAAAGAGCGCCAGCAGAACCGCCACGTAGGAGCCGGCATTCACGAAGAAACACGCGGCCGTTCCCCACACCGCAAGAATGAAGGTGGCAATCGCGGGGCCGATGAGTCGGCCCGTGTTCATCAACGACGAGTTAAGACTGACGGCATTGGCAATGAGATCGCGACCGACCATCTCCTGGATAAAGGCCTGACGCGCGGGAACATCAAACATATTGGATACACCTA
>CAXBRG010000213.1:0-2072 GCA_963977995.1 uncultured bacterium
GACGGTGATCTCGGAAGTCTGCCGACCGACATTGCGACGCCCCTCGCGATCGTGCTGGCGGAGATTTTGATGAATGCCGCCGAGCACGCGTTTGTTGATTTCACGTCGAGCGATCTCGGCGTCATCACTCTGACGCTTCGTTCGATGAAAAATCAGTATGTTGCAGAGATTCGCGATAACGGTCGTGGTCTCGACGACAACTTCTCACTCGAAGTGCCGCACAGTTTGGGGCTGTCGATTGTTCGTGACCTCGTGCGTAATCAACTGCGCGGCACCATTGTGATGCAGTCGATCTCCGACGAACAGGGCGACGGAACATCAGTTGTCATTCGAGTACCGCAGAACTCCTGAGTGAGCGATGCTCTCGGTTAGCCTGACGACGTGACGGTTCGTTCACCCGTTCGGCGTTGGCGAGTATCGCCAACGGCCATGGCCGCAACGAGCTACTTCATTGTGTCGCTGTGGTTGCTGCGCTCGGTGCTCTCGCACTTGAGTACTCGCACGACGTACCCCAGCCTTGATGCAAGCCTCTTGATATGGGCCAATGGCTGGGTCGCTCACGCCGTGACGCACTTCGAGAACCCCTTCTATTCGTCCTACGTCTTTGCCCCCCACGGCCTTAATTTGTTGGCCAATCCCTGCAGCGTGGGACTCGCTCTGTTGTCCGTGCCGCTCACCTTGCTGGTCGGTCCACTCGCAACTTTTAACGTACAGATCCTCTTGATGCCCGTGGCGACGGGGATGTCCATGTACTTTGCGATCCGCCCGATCGTTGCTTCACCCCGTGGGCGGTTTGTGGCCGGTTTGCTCTGGGGGTTCAACCCTCTCGTTTTGTGTGCGATGAACTGGGGGTGGACCAACGTCGGGTATCTCGTCGCCCCGCCGCTGGTCGCGTCGTATCTCTACGACACGTTTGTCACGCGCCAACGAACACCCCGTCAGAACGGCCGGCGTCTCGCCGTTGTCACCTGCGCCCAGTTGACCTTGTTCTCTGAACTCGCGGCGAGCATGGTCATCGTTGCGGTCGCGGGGGTCATTCTCGCCATGGCGGTAATGACACGACGTTCTTTTGACTCTCGTGAGGCGTGGCAGCGACTACGTCAGCTCGTCGTTGGTGCGACTCCCATCGCCGCCGTGGTGGCGGTGCCGATTGCCGCGTACGCCCTCTACGGTCCGGCGCCACTCGCTCCATGGGTCTGGCCCCGCGACGTCATTACCGGGTCGTCGCTCACGACGCTGTCGAAAGTGGTCACTCCCGCCACCTCTCCGATGTACACGTTTGTGCCACATTCGATATCGATGTCACCGACCTACCTTGGCTGGCTTGGTCTTCTCGGCAGTGTCGTCCTACTCGTTCTCCTTCGACGCCGTGCGCTGACGTGGTGGCTCGGAGGACTTGGTCTCGCGGGTCTCTGGCTCGCTCTCGGTAGTCACGCGTTCGTTCACATCTGGTCGGTGGTGTGGCGTGCTCCCGTCATCCACAACATGATGCCCATTCGCTTTGTTCTTTGGACGTGGTGTGCGCTCAGCGTGCTCGCCGCGCTCGCTTGTGCGCTGCCGGGTCGACGTGGTCTCGTGGGGCTCGCCGGCACTGGCCTCATTGTGGGTTCGTGGGCCGCGGCGAGCTCATCAGTGTTTCCCATCGTGTCGCAACCCGTGCATCGCTACGACGTTGTCGCCACGTTCGCGGAGTCGGCCACGACGACGCCGAACATTGTGGCGTTCCCCGCCCCCGATAGTGGAGTACTCCTCGTGCAGCAGGCGAGCGAAGGATTTAGGTTCCGAACCTCCGGCGGGTTTGGGCCCACTCTCTACAACGCCGCGCCGAATGATCGCGCCACGTACGACCTGTTGAATGACGTCTCGTTCTACGGATTCCTTGGTCGCCGCGCACCGCGCCTCGCCGAGATACGCCAACTTCGCGAGTCCTTTTCGCGATGGGGGGTCGACTACGTCGTCGTTCCCGATCGGTTGCCCGAGCCCCTGCCTGGTTTCTTTGACGCGACACCGTTCCGCACGGTCATGGCGAGTGCCTTTGGCCGGCCGACCGGTACGACGCCCGACGGATCAGC
>CAXBRG010000214.1:0-2069 GCA_963977995.1 uncultured bacterium
TGGCCTGTGGGGCCCTGTGGATCTGGCCGAGCCACCTCGGGCATGTTGCGCTCTCTGTGGTAGTGGGGCTCTCGAGCTCGATTGCGCAACCGAGCTTTGACTCCATAACGCAACAACACGTTCCCATGAACGCCCAAGGTCGCTCCTTCGCTCGCTTTGCCGTGCGTCAACAACTGTTCTGGGTCATCGGCGCGATTGTTCCGGTCGCCATTGACGTGAACTGGACCGTCGGCAACGCGGTCATCTGTGTGGTAAGCCTCGTTGGTGGTCTCGTCTATGGCGTGGGACGACGGTACGTGTCGCCGACGTTGCCCCCGCGGCGTCTCACGAAATAAAAGAGCCCCCGCCACGAGGGCGGGGGCTTGGAGTTGAAACGCTTAGTTCAGACGCTTTTCGAGTGCGTCCACTTGGCCGTGCAGTGCTGCGGGCAGACGGTCACCAAAGGTGGCGTAGTGCTCACGGATGCTCGGGACCTCGTCGCGCCACTCGTCGAGATTGACGGTGAGCAACTCGGTCAGGTCAGCATCGGTGACCGAGAGGCCCTCGATGTTGATGCCCGACTTCGTCGGCACGTATCCAATCGGCGTCTCATTGGCCTCGCCACGACCGGCGCATCGTTCGAAGACCCACTCGAGGACGCGGCTGTTCTCGCCGTATCCGGGCCAGAGCCAGCGGCCGTCATCACCCTTGCGGAACCAGTTGACGTAGAAAATCTTCGGCAACGCGGAGGCGTCGGCCACCTTGCCCATCGTGAGCCAGTGGTTGAAGTAGTCGGCCATGTTGTATCCACAGAAGGGGAGCATGGCGAAGGGGTCACGACGCAAGTTGCCAACTGCCCCCGCAGCGGCCGCGGTCGTCTCCGACGCCATGATCGAACCGAGGAACACACCGTGCTCCCAGTCAAAGGACTCAAAGACCAGCGGAATCACGCTCGCGCGACGACCACCGAACAAGACGGCGTCGATCGGCACACCAGCTGGGTCCTCCCACTCGGCTGCGATGGCGGGGTCTTGAGCGGCCGGGGCGGTGAAGCGCGCATTGGGGTGGGCCGCGGGCGTGCCGAGGTCCTTGCTCCAGGCCTGACCCTTCCAGTCGGTGAGACCGGCCGGTGCGTCGCCCATACCTTCCCACCAGACGTCCCCGTCGGCCGTGAGCGCCGTGTTGGTAAAGATCGTGTTGGCTTCGACCGAGTACATGGCGTTGGGGTTCGTCTCCATGTTGGTACCCGGTGCGACTCCGAAGAATCCGGCTTCGGGGTTGATCGCGTACAGGCGTCCGTCGGGACCGGGCTTCATCCAGCAGATGTCGTCGCCGACTGTCTCGACTTTCCAGCCCGGGAGGGTGGGGATCAACATGGCGAGATTGGTCTTGCCGCACGCACTCGGGAAGGCACCCGTGATGTAGCGGGTCTCACCGGCCGGGTTCGTCAGCTTCAAGATGAGCATGTGCTCAGCCAGCCAGCTGTCGTCACGAGCCATCGTCGAGGCGATGCGCAGCGCGAAGCACTTCTTCCCGAGCAGTGCGTTGCCGCCGTAACCCGAACCGTAGGAGATGATCTCCTTGGTCTCGGGGAAGTGCACGATGTACTTGTTCTCGGCGTCGCAGGGCCAGGCCACGTCCTTTTGACCCTCGGTCAGCGGCATGCCGACGGAGTGGAGGCAGGGCACGAATTCGCCCGAGTCACCGAGGACTTCGAGAGCTCCCTTGCCCATGCGGGTCATGATGCGCATCGATACGGCGACGTACGGCGAGTCGGTGATTTCGACCCCGATGTGCGAAATCTTGGAACCGAGTGGTCCCATGGAGAAGGGCACGACGTACATCGTGCGACCCTTCATCGAGCCGCGAAAGAGGTCCTTGAGGAGGCCGCGCATTTCGGCCGGTTCGCGCCAGTTGTTGGTCGGACCGGCGTCGATCTCCTTTTCGGAGCAGATGTAGGTACGGTCTTCCACACGCGCCACGTCACCCGGGTCCGATGCGGCGTAGTAACTGTTCGGCCGCTTGGCGTCGGCGAGCTTGGTGAAGGTTCCGTTGTCGACGAGCAACTGGCAGAGTGCGTCGTACTCCTC
>CAXBRG010000215.1:0-2055 GCA_963977995.1 uncultured bacterium
ACACGACGCTCTTCCGATCTACACGGGCGGCACCACGGGAATGCCGAAGGGTGTGATGTGGCGCCAAGACGATCTCTTCGTGCGCTTGAACTCCGGCGGCTTTCGAAAGTACCCCGAAGAAGGTGGGCTGGAGGACGTTCGACGCTGTATCGACGAGGCGGGGGCGGGTTACACGTTGCTCCCGGCCTGTCCCCTCATGCACGGAACGGGGCTCTTCACGGCCATTCGGGCGCTCGGCGAAGCGGGACGTGTGGTGCTCCTCCCGAGTCGCCACTTCGATCCCGTGGAGTTGGCGACCACCCTCCAAGATTTTGATGTCAACGTGGCCGTCATCGTGGGCGATCCCTTCGCCCGACCGTTGCTCCACGAGCTTCGCGCCAATCCCGCGCGCTACCCCCTCGCATCACTCGTCTCGATCGTGAGCTCGGGGGCCATGTGGTCACAGGAGATCAAAGATGGTCTCATCGATCACGTTCCCCACGTTCTTCTCGTCGACACGTTCGGTTCGACCGAAGCGCTGGGACTCGGTTCGAGTCTCTCGTCAAAGAAGCGCACGTCGGCCACGGCGACGTTCTCTCTGGGACCGCTCGTGCGCGTGGTCGATGACAACGGCGACGACGTCACCCCGGGAAGTGACACCATCGGCAAGGTCATGATCGGTGGTCGCAATCCACTGGGGTACTACAAAGACGCCGCGAAATCGGCCGCCACCTTTCACACCATTGAGGGCGTTCGCTACTCCGTGCCCGGCGACTTCGCCACCGTTCTCGCCGATGGCAAGATTCAGTTACTCGGTCGAGGAAGTCAGTGCATCAACACGGCGGGAGAAAAGGTGTTTCCCGAAGAAGTGGAAGAAGCGCTCAAGACGCACCCGAGCGTCGCCGATGCCTGTGTCGTGGGCGTCCCCCACGAACTCTACGGACAACAGGTCGTCGGCGCTGTTGAGTTGTATCCGGGTCATGATGCTGACGTGGACGAACTGATCCAACACGTCAAGAGTCGACTGGCTCACTACAAAGCGCCACGTCACCTTCGAGTCGTGCCCACGATTGGACGCGCCGTGAACGGAAAAATGGACTACGCCCGCCATCAGCGCGAAGCGCGTGAGTGGCTCGGCGTCCCGCAGTCCTGACCCTCCCGCGTCGCCCGGAATTTCGTTGCTGGGGAGTTCGCGACCCCCGTGGCGAGCAGCGGGTGCGGACAGAACTCGCCAGCGGTCGGGTGACTCGGGCTAGTGTCTATGCGTTACCAATGAGTAACCCCCGCAACAGGAGGATTTCATGCCAGAAGCCGTTATTGTCGCCACCGGACGTACCCCCATCGGACGAGCTTTCAAGGGATCGCTCGCCGAGTGCCGTCCCGACGACCTCACCGCTCTTGTCGTACGGGCCGTGTTGGAGAAGGTTCCCGCCCTCGACCCCCAGAGCATCGAAGACCTCATCTTGGGATGTGGTCAGCCGGCCGGTGAGTCGGGCTTCAACATTGCTCGCGTGGCCGCCGTTCTGGCGGGACTGCACGACGTACCGGGCGTGACGGTCAACCGCTACTGCTCGTCGTCGTTGCAGACGATCCGTATGGCCGCCCACGCCATTCGCGCCGGTGAGGGTGACGCATTCATTGCCGCCGGTGTCGAGACCGTGTCGCGTTTCGCTTCGGGGGCGTCGGACTCTGGCAACGCCACCAACCCACTCTTCAAGGACGCCTACGAGCGCACCAAGGCTCGTGAAGCCGGTGGACAGGGTGCCTGGACCGCTCCGGCCGGTCTCCCCGACATCTACATCGCCATGGGTCAGACGGCTGAGAACGTGGCGGAGTACGAGAAGGTGTCACGCCAGGAGATGGACGAGTTCGCCGCTCTCAGCCAGGCCCGTGCCGTGGCGAGTCAGGAGAACGGATTCTTCGACCGCGAAATCATTCCCGTGACGACGCCCAGTGGCGCTGTGGTAACCAAGGACGACGGACCGCGCGCCGGCACCACGGTAGAGAAACTCGCCACGCTGCAGCCCGTATTCCGTCCCGGTGGCTCCGTCACCGCTGGCAACGCCTGCCCTCTGA
>CAXBRG010000216.1:0-2053 GCA_963977995.1 uncultured bacterium
GGTTCGGCTAGCGATGTCGCGGTGGGTTCCTTCGCCGAGTTCGAGATTCCCTCGACTGGTGAACCTGGCATCGTGATCCATCCTCACAGTGATGAGTGGCTGGCGTACAACGCCGTGTGCTCTCACGCAGGTTGCACGGTGACGTATCTGTCATCGAGTGAGCAGATTGCCTGTCCGTGTCACGCATCGATATTCGATCTCGAATCGGGTGATCTCATCTCCGGCCCCGCCTACACCGGACTGGCCAAACTCACCGTCGTTGAACGCGATGGTCAGCTGATTTTGGAGTAGTGCGATTTAGCTCGCGCTGAGTTCGAGCTCACGCCACCGCGACTCAATCGTGCGGAGAAACTCCTGGCCTCGTGGAACGTGAGTGAGGATGTCGCGCACGCCACCGGGTCGCGCCAACATCCAGCTGTGTCCTCCCGGAACCCACTGGATCTCAGAACCTGACGCTCGGGCAAACCCGTCGGCGGCGTCATTGGTCACAACCCGATCAAAGCAACCCCAGAGAGGGAGAATCGGAATGCCCCGTTCGGCGACGGCACGCACTCGTTCCGTGAGGTCAAGTTCAAGAAGCATCGTGGCGACGGGGGCCGAACGAGCGACTGTCTTCACGTTGCTTCGTAAATCAGGGAGGAGCGCCCGAATCGTGGTGAACATGTGGCCGACCAGGAGGTCGGGTGCGTCCATCATGACGGCAGTCATGAGGTCAGCGATCGGCGCCACGTCCGGCAGGACAGGGGAGAGGATTCGGGCCGTGAGTCCACGTCGCACACTCCACTCCGGCGTAGCGATGCCGTCACGGTAAATGACGGCGAGGACGTCGGCGGGGTAGCGGGACGCAAAATCAATCGCAACGGCACCACCCATGGAGTGACCCATCACAACACAGCGAGTGATGCCCAGTTCGCGGCGCACGATCTCGACGTGGTCGGTGAGCGCTTCCAACGACGTGTCATTCATCTCGAGTGAATCAGATCCGCCAAATGCGGGGAGCGAGGGATTGACGACACGCCATCCAAATCGTTCGGCAAGAGCTTCTGACTCACGGGCGTACATACTCCCGCCCGCGAAGTAACCGTG
Source organism: uncultured bacterium (assembly GCA_963977995.1). GTDB lineage: Bacteria > Actinomycetota > Acidimicrobiia > Acidimicrobiales > RAAP-2 > RAAP-2. Next base: position 1,087 of record CAXBRG010000216.1, read on the forward strand.
GATGTTGATTAGCCAAACCGGCTCGGAGCCTGGCCCATCTGGTCCGTGCGCGTTCACGTTGTCGGTGACTCGATAGCGAAAGTTACGGCCGCCGAGGTCGAGATTGACGATGTCCCATCCGATGCGCTGTGGTGGTTCATCGAGATGCCGCACACGGTCGACAACGGCTGTGGGCACCGTGCGGACGAGCACATCGCCGACCTGTCGCCACATTGTTGTATCCACGGTACTCCTGCTCGTTAAATCTCACGCTAGTAAGGCGAACGGGGAATTTCTGCGCATCATCGGTTACGGACCTAGTCTCATGGCATGAACAGCGCACACACCGCCGACACCATTGCTGCTCCTCTCGGAACAGTGGGCATGATGTACTACTTCGACAAGGGCACCTCTGCCGCGGGCAAGGAGATCGACCTCGACGTCGTCAGCTTCTACGCCCTCGGTCGTGGTGGCGTTCTCGGTGACATTCCCGCCGAAGAGGTCGACGACATCTTCTTCTTCTTTAAGACCGGCGCCATTACCGCCATGTATAACGGCGGCCGCGCCAAGCAGACGGCCGACGTCGGAGCGCGTGCACACCTCGCCGCGGCCGAGAACTACGCACGCCGCACCTTTGGTGCCGTGCCCACGTCCACGCTCGAAGAGTTCAACGCCGCCGCTGCGGCACTGATCGCCTCGTTGCCGTCGGGCCGTTGGCCGATCTACGACGGCTATCGCAAGTACGAGATGCCGACCGACACCGTCGCGCTCGCGATGCGCTACTCAATTCTCTTGCGTGAACTGCGTGGTGGTGTGCACACTGACGCCGTGAAGGCGGCGGGACTCACTCCAGCCGAAGCATGCTTCCTCGACCACGACGGCGCCTACTTCGCACTGCACGGTTTCCAAGAGGACGACAAGCCGACGGTGACCGACGAACTGCGTGAGCGTCGCATCGCCGCCGAGACGGACACCACGGTTCGGATGG
>CAXBRG010000217.1:0-2041 GCA_963977995.1 uncultured bacterium
GTGCAGTCACTCCACCCACACCTGACGACATCGCGGCCGCGCACGAGATAGTTGCGCGGTATCTCACGCCGACTCCGACGGTGCGACTGACTCTGCGGGGTCGTGCCGTCGCAGCCAAACTTGAGACGTTGAATCCCACGGGTGCCTTCAAGGTACGAGGCGCACTTGCGGCAATTGCGGCCAGTGTCGCCGACGACCCTGGCAGCGCAATCATCGCGTCATCGGCCGGCAATCACGGACTCGGTATCGCCTACGCCGCGCGGCTCTTGGGGGCTCGGGCCACGGTCGTGGTACCCGCGTCGGCATCGGCCGCCAAAGTGAACAAACTGCGTCAGTATCCCATCGAACTCATTCAGTGGGGCGCGTCGTACGACGAAGCCCAAGAGCGCGCACTGGAACTGAGCGACCAACGAGGCCTTCGCTTCATCTCGCCCTTTAACAATCCCCACGTCGTGGCGGGGCAGTCCACGGTGGTCACCGAGATGCTGCACCAAGCGCCCGACATCGAGCACTTGGTGGTGTCCGTCGGCGGCGGCGGACTCATCTCGGGATCTCTTCTCGCACGGGATCTTGCCGGTCGTGACGATCTACTGGTGACCGGTGTGCAGCCCGAGAATTCGGCAGCGCTCTACCACGTTCTTCACGGTGTCGCTATGAACGACGTTGTGCACCTACCCACCATCGCCGACGGACTCGCCGGCGGCGGCGACGAGGGAGCAATAACGAACGAGATGGTGCGTGCTCACGGCGTGCCCCTCGTTTTGGTGGCCGAGCGCCATATCCGTGCCGCCGTGCGGGAGTGTGTCGACGAGACGGGACTCGTGATGGAGGGTTCGGCGAGCGCGTCGTATGCCGCCATCACCGAGAACTACATCAACGACACCACGCGCCGCGTCGGATTTATTGCGTGCGGTCGTAATATCGCCAGCGATCTTCTTCGCACACTGCTGGTGGAGTGACGCACTAAAACAGCGTTGTTGGCTCGTTGCGAGCGATTAAATCGGGACCGTTGTGGCGAACGTTACCGACGGCGTTACTCACACCCCAATGATCCAGTGTCCCCGGTGGTGCGGGTACGAGAAGCTCGTGACGCACCATCTCGGGTAGTGACGTGTCGAGCCACGTCTCGGCACTTCTGGTTGTCACGATGACGGGCATGCGATCGTGGATGCCGTCCATGTCGCCACTGGGTGTTGTTGTAAGGACCGTACACGTGTGCAGTGGTGCCGCATCCTGATCGTGGGGGTCTCGCCACGTCTCGTGGAGACCAGCCAAGAGCAGTGGCGTGCCATCACGACGAGTGAAGTAGTGAGGTTGACGCTGTCGGCCTTCGCGGTGATCCCACTCGTAAAAACCATCGACGGGAATAACGCAGGGTCGATGGGCGAACGCCGTCCGGAACGACGGCTTTTCGGTGACGGTTTCGGCGCGAGCATTAAAGAGGCGAGTGGCGAGCGATTGATCTTTCGCCCACGGGGGGAGTAGGCCCCATCGGTAGCGCCCGAGGGTGCGCTCCCCGGTGCTATCGGCCGTCACGGCGAAGAGGGTCTGCTGGGGTCCCACGTTCCAGCTGGGGTGGCCCTCGGGGTCAATCCCCGCAGCGAGAACGGCGTCGAGGAATCGTGCCAGGCGAAGAGGCGGGGTAAAAAGGGCGACGCGACCGCACACGCCGTCACGCTAGGTCGCGGCGACACACGTTACGCCGATTGTGTAGATTACGAACAAATGTTCGCTTTTCCCTCTTCTCGCCCCCCGCTCCCTGACGCCCTCGCCGGCGCGCGCCGCCCGAGCACCATGGCGTCCGATCGCGTACTGCCCTTAGGCGAACCATGGCGATCTGCGGTCAACGACCGCGGACTACGTCGCGGGACGTACGTGGCAGTCGTGGCACGCGGTGGTTCGGGTGGTCTCAGTGTGCTCTGGCACATGGTGGCGCCACTGACCCAGCAGGGCTACTGGGTCGGAGTGGTCGGTATCGATGACCCCGGTGTTCTCGCGATGAGTGAATACGGCGTCGATATCCAGCGCGTGCTCTTCGTGC
>CAXBRG010000218.1:0-2006 GCA_963977995.1 uncultured bacterium
GAGATCGGTCGGCGCAACAATGCGCAGCCACTCGACGCGATAGAGGACGTCAGCTCGCGGGGTGGCGATCACAATCTGGTCGCCCCGCTTTAGGTGATCGAGATTGCGAAACGGCTGGCCCCACGTGGTGCGGTGTCCGGCGATCGCGACGTTCCCCGCTTCGCCGGGCAGCGGCGTGCCGAGGTAGTGGCCCGGCCCGAGTCGTAGGTCGTTCACGGTCGTGCCGTTGACGACGACCTGTTGGAGTTTGATGGCGGGAATGGAGAGCACGCCCACCCAGTGGCCCTCACCGGGGTCGATGCTGCGGGGGAGAGGCGTGGCGGTCCCGATCACCCGGGGCGTCGTGCCGCTCGGCAGCACCCGACGCACCTCGGTGGTGAGCTGGGTCTGCGTGGAACGTTGCAAGGTGTCGGTGACGACGAGTTGGTAGATCCCAAAGAGCACGACGAGAGTGCCGACGCTAATGAGGGTGTGACCCAGACGGGCCAGGGACTTCGCGCGCCGCCGGTGGGAACGCTGGACACTCCACTCCGTCATCGAACGGTGACGAGTGTTCCGATGGGGGTAAAGGGCCAGATCTTCTTCGCGTTGTCAAATGACAGCTCAACACACCCGAGGCTCTGGGGCGAACCGTAGCTCGGACGGATAAAGCCGTGGAGTGCCTCGCCACCGTTGAAGTAGCTAATCCACGGAACGCCGGGGTCCACGTACCGCGTGCCGTCGGGGTTCAGGCCCGTCATGGTCTGCGACTCGAGTCGGAGGTACACGGGGTCCGTCTGCAGTTGGGTCGGCGCAACCGAAATTCCGAGATTGACGCGCACGATGGACTTCACTCGACCGTTTTGGTACAGCGTGAGTGTTTGGGGGAGTGCGGAGTTGACATCTACGTAGTTATACGACGACAGGGCGCCACGACCGGCGTTCACCTTCATCATCAACGTCTTCCAGACGTAGGCCGTCACGATGCCCGTTGGTTGCGCCCCGTGTTCGTCCTGGAGCTTCATGACGGCTCCCTTCGTTATCACGTTGGGGGCACCGGCCTGCCAGAGCACGTAGAGCGTCGCGGGGAGATTCGCAAAGCGCTTCACGAACGTGCCACTGACCGGAGTCGAGGCGGGAGTGACAAACGACGTCGTGGGCACGTAGGAGTAGGGGAGGTAGTTCGCCTGCGCCAGGAGCTGTTGTAGCCATCGCAGTGAGCCCACGGCCGTCAGGGTGGTTAACGGGACGGCGATGCCAAATTTGTCGTTCCGACTGCGCACGGTGTAGGTGAGGGTGGGCACGAACTGCGGAACGAGCGACGTTCCCCGACCCGCGTACGCACTGCGGCGCATGACGGCGCCAATGGTCGTGTCGTTGATCGCCGTCCACTTGGATTCGACGAGTAACCGCGTGGCGCCGTCGGGGGTCGTGCTCCGCACGACCAGTTCGGGACCGTCCGCCGGATCGATACCGTCGACATCCGAGATTGTCACGAACGGAGCGTCGGGCGACAGGGTGGTCGCCACCACGACGCTCGGCGGCGTGTCGGCCCCCGCGGGCAGAGTGATCAGGGTGCCGAAGGTTGCGGCCGCCGTCAACGCAGCGACGGCGAGACGGCGAACTGGCACGACTGCAGTTTACGGTTCGACGTGAAAAAAGTGGGTGGCGGACTAGTAGATCCCGGCGTCACGGAGCGCGTGGTCGACGACGGGACCGAGGGCGGTGAGAAACGGGGTGAAGAAGTGTCGGTCGTCGCGATAGACGAGGTAGTTGCCAATGACCGCCGGGCAGCGTCCACCGGCACAGAGCCACGCTTCGGTGGGGATGAGGGTGGCGCCGGACGCCGTCGCGACGTCGACGTCCCGGGCGACAATGGCGCTGAAGGCCTGGGCGTTGGTGCCGTTGAAGGTCTTTTTGTCCCGGATGAGGGTCGATTCGAGAAAGGTGCACGCCCCGAGGGAGCGCTGGTGGTCTCGCACGCAGTTGGGCACCGAGGTGGTGAATATGGGCGTTGAACCCATCAC
>CAXBRG010000219.1:0-1984 GCA_963977995.1 uncultured bacterium
AACAGCGTCTTCGCAAGAACCGGGTCTCCCGTCACGATCTCCTGCATGAGACGAGCCATGCCGTCGCGGAAAGGGCGGTTGGCGGCAATGCGACTTTGCGCTTTCGCGATCTGCGACGCCGCAATCAGCTCCATTGCCTTCGTAATTTTTCGGGTCGCCTGCACCGACTTAATACGTCGACGCAGAATTCTTTCCTGACCTCCAGCCACTGCCTACCTCCTTTCCTCTCTCGTTCTTTCGTATGACTACTTATTCGTGACCGCGAAACCGTCGACGAAGCTCCGAAGGACGGCGTCCAACTTGTCCGTGTCCGGCAGCGCCTTCGTGGTGCGAATCGTGTCGAGTAGGTCGGCGTGCTGGGCCTTCATCGCTTGAATCAAGTCACTCTCGAATCGCTTGATGTCGCCCACCGGAATCGTGTCGAGCCAACCCTTCGTTGCGGCGTAGATCAAGATGACCTGTTCTTCGACGGGAACCGGAGCGTTCAGACCCTGCTTGAGCAGTTCCGTCAGGCGATATCCCCGGTCGAGCTGCGCCTGGCTGGCCTTGTCGAGCTCCGAACCGAAGGTCGCGAAACTCTCCAAGTCGCGGAACTGCGCGAGGTCAATCTTCAAAGTACCGGCGACGGACTTCATCGCCTTGATCTGCGCGGCCGAACCGACTCGCGACACCGAGTTACCGACGTTGATCGCCGGTCGGACTCCGGAGTAGAAGAGATCGCTCTCGAGGAACACCTGACCGTCCGTAATAGAAATCACGTTGGTGGGGATGTAGGCCGAGATGTCACCGGCCTTCGTCTCAATGATCGGCAGAGCCGTCAACGAACCTCCGCCCTTTTCGTCGGAGAGCTTCGCCGCTCGCTCCAACAGACGGCTGTGGAGATAGAAGACGTCGCCCGGGTACGCCTCACGTCCTGGCGGACGGCGTAGAAGGAGCGACACCTGGCGATAGGCCTCGGCCTGCTTCGACAGGTCGTCGTACACGACGAGGGCGTGCTCACCATTTTCCATCCAGTGCTGACCCATGGCGCAGCCCGAATACGGAGCGAGGAATTTGAACGGGGCCGGGTCGCCCGCGGAGGCGACAACCACCACGGTGTACTCCATCGCACCACGGTCCTCCAGTGTTTTCACCGTCTGGGCGACCGAGGAGTTCTTCTGACCGATGGCGACGTAGATGCACTTCACGCCGAGACCCTTTTGATTCAAAATCGTGTCGATCGCGACGGTGGTCTTACCCGTCTTACGGTCACCGATAATGAGCTCACGCTGACCACGACCAATCGGAGTCATGGCGTCGATGGCCTTGATGCCCGTCTGCAGCGGTTCGCCGACCGGCTGGCGACCAGTGATTCCGGGAGCCTGAATCTCCACACGGCGCTCAATCGCACCCTGGAGCGGACCCTTGCCGTCGATGGGATTACCGAGAGCGTCGACCACGCGACCGAGAACGGCGTCGCCGACGGGGACCGACAGAATTCGACCCGTTGCGCGCACAATCTGGTCTTCGTCAATACCGTCGACTGAACCGAGAACCACCGCTCCGATGGTCTCTTCGTCCAAGTTCATGGCGAGACCGACCGTGCCGTCTTCGAACTCGAGGAGCTCGTTCACTTTGGCCCCCGGGAGACCGGAGACGCGGGCGATACCGTCGCCGACTTCAACGACGCGGCCGATCTGCTCGACCCCCACAGTCGGGTTGTAGTCGGTGACGTGGCGACGGAGCGCGTCGGAAATTTCACTGGCGCTAATGGTCAACTCAGACATCGTGTTCCTTTTCTTAACTAACTAAATACGACGGGACGGGAGTGCAGGAGCGAGTCCCGCAGCTTCTGCAAGCGGCCGCGAGCGGTCGCATCGAGGCACAGATCGCCGATGTATACGACGACCCCCGCCAAGAGTTCTTCATCAATCTTCACCTGGAGGTCCACATTGCCACCAGACATCACCGAGAGCGACTGGGCCAACTCGGCCCTCTCGGCGTC
>CAXBRG010000220.1:0-1984 GCA_963977995.1 uncultured bacterium
GATTTCGGCCACCGTATTGATTCTCAACACCATTCGTATGGCAATTTTCGCTCGACGTCGTGAAGTCGCCGTGATGAAATTGGTCGGGGCCACGAACTGGTTCATCCGTATTCCCTTTGTCAGCGAAGGATTTGTCCAGGGTTTAATTGGCTCGGCCTTTGCCATTGGTCTCCTCGTCGCCCTCCATACGTGGTACCCGCTGCACGATCAATTCCGTCTGTCGACTACGGCGTTTGTCGGTACGGCGTCGGTCGTGGGACTCCTCGGCGTGTCGATTGGCTCGATTGGCTCATCCTTAGCGATTCGCCGCTTCTTAGACGTTTAGTTCTCGGCCTCGAAGTTCATTGCGAGAGAGTTGACGCAGTAACGCAGACCCGTGGCCGTTGGTCCATCGGGAAAGACGTGACCAAGATGCCCTCCGCACTGGGCGCACAAGATTTCGATACGCACCATGTTGAACGAGTGGTCCGGTCGCTCGAGTATGGCCCCGTCGACGCAATCGTCAAAACTGGGCCAGCCGCAGCCAGAATCAAACTTCTGCTGGGTCGTAAAGAGCAACGCTCCACAGCCCGCGCAGTCGAACCGCCCTTCCTCGTTGACGTGGAGCAGCGAACCGGTAAACGGTGGTTCGGTGGCCGCTTCGCGCAACACGGCGAACTGGTCGTTAGTGAGTTGCGCACGCCACTCAGCGTCTGATTGCGTTACGGGAAACTCCATGGACGCCAATGTAGCGGGGCGGAGTTAAAAGTAGTGCGGTCGAGGTGCGATTGGCAGCGTCGCGATTGCTGACGGCTGATGCATCACTGCTCGTCGGAGACTGTCGGCGATGCCACCGCGGTCGAGTCCGATTTCCGCCAGGAGCAGATCCGGGGCGTGATGTTGGGGGTACTCCCGGGGCACACCGAGAACCTGGGCGGTTGGCATCGCGCGACCGGTCTCGTTGGCTCGCCGTCGGATCTGGTCGAGGATGAACTCCCCAGCGCCCCCGTGCCGTACACCATCTTCAATGGTGACGATCTGATTGTGACGCAGTGCGTCGTCGATGAGATCATCGCTACCGGGAATGACTCGCGCATCCCACAAGGTGATGTGGGGCGCCACGTCACTCAGTTCTTCGAGGGCCGAGAACGCCGTGGGCGACATTTTTCCTATGGCAATCACACAGAGCGAACCGTCGCCAGTGGCGAGGCGTCGGGCCGCCCTACCACTGCCACATTGGCCGTCGAAGGGCTGGGGAAGTGTTTTGGGAAATCGGATGACTGAAGGGCTCGTCAGTGAAAGCGCTTCGCGCAACATGACGGCCACTTCGTCGCTACTCGATGGTGCAAAGACTGTCACTCCAGGAATCGAAAGCGCCAGAGCCATGTCGAGGACACCATGGTGACTGGGACCATCGTCGCCGGTAATGCCCGCGCGGTCGAGCACCATGACGACGGGAAGACCATGGAGTCCCACATCGAGATTCGCTTGGTCGAACGCCCGTGAGAAGAAGGTGGAGTAGACACAGACCACGGGTTTGAGCCCGCCCATCGCCATTCCTGCGGCGGCGGTGACTTCGTGTTGTTCCGCTATGCCGACATCAAAAAAGCGCTCCGGAAAACGGTGCTGAAATGGGAGTAGCCCGGTGGGTCCCGCCATCGCCGCCGTCAGGCAGGTAGCCAGCGTCCCCGCCAAGATGGACCGGAGGCCGAGTTCGGCGATTTCCGTCCGGCGCTCCGGACACATGGTGCCCAACCCGCCGATCATGATGCCCAGGCTGCCGAAGTTGGCAAAGCCGCACAGCGCGAAGGTGACGATGGCCACCGTCTTGGCCGACAATTCCTTCGCCTGGCCCAGATCGATGAAGGAGACAAATTCGTTCAGCACGATCTTGGTGCCGAACATGCCGCCCGCGCGCATCGCCTCGGCCCATGTCGGCGCGCCCAGCAGGCTGAAGATGGGCGCGAACAGATAGCCCAGCAATTTCTGGAACGAGAGATCGGGG
>CAXBRG010000221.1:0-1974 GCA_963977995.1 uncultured bacterium
CAGAGCGTCTCGCTCGACCTCCATGATCGCGCCAGCGTGAGCCGCGCATCCGAATACCTCGGCGACGAACTGCGGCGGTTCAAGGGACGGCGTGCCATCTTCATCCAGAACGCCGTCACCACGGACGAGATCGGACTGATGAAGCAGGTCGACCCCGCGATCTACGAAGAGTCACTACTCGCCAACGCAGTTGCGCCCATCGCCCTTGCGGCCGCCTTTCTGCGTGCGGCGCCACGCAATGTCGAGGTAGGGCTCGTCATGATGTCGGCCGGCTTTGGTGAGCCGCTGGCGTACGCGCGTCGCATCCGCCGTGTGCTCCGCCGTCGGCGCGCCGACTTTGACATCGTTCATGACAACCAGTGTCTCGGTAACGGCATCTTGGACATGGTGGAAAAGGACGGTTGGCCACTCTTAGAGACACTGCACCACCCCATCACGGTGGATCGCACGATTGCACTTGATCACGCAGAGAATGCGTGGCGACGCTTTACGACCCGGCGGTGGTTTGGTTTCTTGCGGATGCAAGTACGAGTAGCCAAGCGACTCCCGTTCGTTCTCACCGTCTCGGGTAACTCCAAAATCGACATCAACCGCCAAATGAAGGTGCCGCTGGAGCGTTTGACGGTCGTGCCCGTCGGTGTCGATCACACCGTGTTTCGTCCCTATCCCGACGTGACGAAGAAGAAGGGGCGTCTCATGGTGACGTCCTCATCGGACGTTCCCATGAAGGGTCTCGTTCCACTGCTCGAGGCGGTGGCGAAGTTACGTACTGAGCGCGACATCGACTTGATCGTGATTGGACAGCCCCGTCCCGGAGGTCGCGTGGCCACCACCATGGAGCGTTTAGGCCTCACCGACATTGTTCACACCATCACGGGAGTCTCTGACGAAGAACTGGCGCGTCTCTACGGTGAGGCCGAGGTCGCCGTCGTTCCGAGTCTCTACGAAGGGTTTTCTCTACCGGCGATTGAGGCGATGAGCTGCGGCGTGCCCGTGGTAGCCACCACCGGCGGGGCTCTACCAGAGGTCGTGGGTCAGAGCGGGGAGACGGGCCTGCTCGTGGAACCGAACAATCCTGATGCGCTCGTCGGTGCAATTCGCACGCTGCTCGACGATGAATCTTTACAGCAGCGCCTGGGCCAGGCCGGCCGAGAGCGCGTGATGCAGCGTTTTACGTGGGAAGTGACGGCTCGCGGAACGGCCGCGTGCTACGACGCAATCTTGCGTGGCGAACCGTTACCCGCGTCCATGGAGTTTGACTAATGCTGACGGCGAACTACGACATCCTCGGCTTGCGTGCCGGTGACCGCATCCTCGACTTGGGCTGCGGTTTCGGACGCCACGCGTACGAGGCTGCCCGGCGGGGAGCTCACGTCATCGCCCTTGACGCGGGGGAAGACGAAGTGAACGGCGTGGCGGGAACCTTCGCCGCGATGGTGGAAGCGGGAGAGCTCTCACCGGAGACGACACGCGTGGGCGTAGTGCAAGGCGATGCACTCCATCTTCCATTTGTCGACGGTTCGTTCGATCGAGTGGTGTGCTCGGAAGTCCTAGAACACATCCCTGATGATCTCGGTGCCATGCGGGAGTTGGCACGCGTTCTGCGCCCTGGTGGCACGATGGCCATCACGATTCCCCGATTTGGCCCGGAACTCGTGAACTGGGCTCTCTCTGACGAATATCACATGGTGCCCGGCGGTCACGTGCGGATCTATCGTCGACGAGTCATTGAGGGTCGCTTGACCTCAACCGGCCTCACAGTCACGGGCCACCACTACGCCCACGGACTGCATAGTCCGTACTGGTGGTTGAAGTGCCTCGTCGGCACGACGAACGATTCGCACTGGGCTGTCAAGTTGTACCACCGCCTCTTGGTGTGGGACATCATGAAGGGGCCCAAGACGACCCGCTACGCGGAGAAAGTCCTGTCGCCGCTGATGGGGAAGTCACTCATCATCTACTTACGCAAACCGG
>CAXBRG010000222.1:0-1963 GCA_963977995.1 uncultured bacterium
CACGGTGTCGCCGACCTTCCAATTACGCACCGCTGAGCCAGCACGCACGATGACGCCCGACGCATCGGATCCCACCACGTGAAAGTCCTGGGCGTGGCGCTGTCCCCATACCGACTCCTTACCCAAGCGGTCGAGAAAACCGAACGTCGGAAGGGGCTCAAAGATGGACGTCCACACCGTGTTGAAGTTGATGGAGGATGCCATGACACCAATGGCCACCTCATCGGGTGCGAGTTCAGGAAGCGGAACCTCGCCAACTTTCAAACTTTGACGGGGGTCCTTGTCACTACTCGCCATTCCCTCAAACATTCCCTGATCTTCACGGCGCACAAAGACCGCACGCGTTGTAGCGGGAAGGGGAAGGTTCGCCAGTGTCTGCGCATCAGCACCGGCCCGGACGGCATCGAGAAGTTCGCTCATGGAGTCGCAGGTTACCCGTGAAGGAGTGAGTGTGCTCCTTGACTATCGTGAGGTAGAGGGCCATACCGGCCACCAACGAAGGAGTCGACTTATGTCCCGCACCGTGATTGTCTCGGGTGCCCGCACCCCCATTGGAAAACTGTCGGGAGCCTTCGCTTCGTTGAGTGCCCAAGATCTCGGCGGTTACGCCATTAAGGGTGCTCTCGAGCGGGCCGGAATCAGCGGAGAGCTCGTCGACGCCGTGCTCATGGGTCAAGTGATTCAAGCCGGTCAGGGCCAGATCACTGCCCGTCAAGCGGCGGTCAGGGGTGGCGTGCCCATGAGCGTCAACGCCACGACCATTAATAAGGTCTGCCTCTCGGGACTCCAGACGATTTACCTTGCCGATCTCATGATCAAGGCTGGAGAAGCGGACGTCGTGATTGCCGGTGGGATGGAATCGATGACGAACGCGCCCTACCTTCTCCCGGGCGCTCGGGCGGGCTACCGCATCGGCGACCAGAGCGTCATCGACTCGATGATGTTTGACGGGTTGACCTGCGCCTTTGACCACTGCGCCATGGGACTCGGAACCGAAAACTACAACGGCGGCAAGATCAGCCGTCAGCGTCAAGACGAATTCTCCGCTCGTTCGCACCAACTCGCTGCGGCGGCCATCGCGGCGGGCAAGTTTGATAATGAAATCGTTGGTGTGTCCATACCGCAACGAAAAGGCGAGCCCATCGTGGTGACGGTGGACGAAGGTGTGCGTGGCGACACCACGGCCGAAAGCCTGGGCGGGCTCCGTCCCGCCTTCACGAAAGACGGAACCATCACGGCGGGTAACGCTTCGCAGATTTCAGATGGCGGTGCGGCGGTCCTCGTCATGAGTGAAGCGAAAGCCAAGGAGTTGGGATTGACGCCACTCGGCGAAATTGTCAGTTACGGCCAAGTCGCCGGTCCCGACGCATCGCTTCTGCTTCAGCCCGCCAACGCGATTGCCAAGGCCGCTGCCAAGGCGGGAATCGATCCTCGTTCCATCGATCTGTTCGAGATGAACGAAGCGTTCGCCGCCGTCGGACTTGCCTCGACCGACCAACTCGGTGTCGACCCCGACAAGGTCAACGTCAATGGTGGGGCTATCGCGTTGGGTCACCCCGTTGGCATGTCCGGTACGCGTGTGGCGCTGACCGCTCTGCTCGAACTGCAACGTCGTGGTGGCGGTACCGCCGCGGTCGCTCTCTGCGGTGGTGGCGGACAGGGTGACGCCGCTATTTTGCGCACCCTCTAAATCACAACGTCGGTTGGTGCAACACTTCGACGAGGCGGTACTTGCCGAGCGTCAAGCGTTGCTCGTGGGGAATTTCAATCACCACTGCTGACCCCACGTCACAGGTCACCGGGATCTCCACCGGCCAGTGTTCGGTCAACTCAAAGGCAAGGTCCAGAACGCTCGGATTATGGGCGACGATGCTCAGCGACTCCGTCACCGGGTCGATGTCGTGTAACGCTTCTACGAGGTCATTCGCGGTGACTGCACGAGAACCGTTGTAAATCGATTCAC
>CAXBRG010000223.1:0-1958 GCA_963977995.1 uncultured bacterium
AGTAAGCAAAGCCGAAGGTCGTGTCGTTCCCTTCGATGGGACGGACGAACACAAGATTGCTCTCATTGAATCGGAGTCCGTTCGCATCCTACGACGACGCGAATCGCTGCACATTGTCGAAACGCGCCACGGCTTCATCTGCGCCAACGCTGGCATTGACTTATCGAATACCGCAGAGGGAACTGCCGTTCTTCTCCCCGTTGATCCCGACAAATCGGCACGGAGAATTCGTGGCGACCTCGAACGTGCGACCAGTCGGCGACTCGCGGTCATCGTGACCGACACCTTTGGTCGTGTGTGGCGGCGTGGCGTGACGGATGTCGCCATCGGAATCGCGGGACTGCGACCCGTGCACGATCTACGTGGGACCGCCGATCACACCGGTCGGGTGCTAGAGGCGACAGAAGTGGCTCTGGCTGATGAGTTGGCGGGTGCCGCTCACTTAGTTCTCGGCAAGGCGGCGATGACTCCCTTCGCCGTTATTCGCGGCATTGGTGCGGAACACTTCGGAGATGCCAGCGTGGCTGAGGATCTGATTCGTCGTTCGCACGACGATCTCTTCCGATAGTCCCTAAAGACCAGGTCCGCCAAGACGCACGTCACCGCGCAAGATGGATCCCCCGGGAACAACGACGTCGTGGCCGATGACACAGGTTGCTTCGAGAATCGCCCCCCTGCCCACTCGGGCACCGGGACCGACAATGCTGTCGCGGATGACGGCGCCCGACGCGATCGTCGCACCCGGCATAATCACTGAATTCTCAATGGTGGCGCCATCCTCGACCACCACGTCGCGGTCGACACTGGCCAACGTCAGCTGTGCGTCACTGACGCGCGCCGCTGGATGAATCCAGTTCCCATCGCGAATCGGGGTCGCGAGTTCGAGGTGCCGATGACCTTCGAGAACATCACGATGAGCCTCCAAGTAGGCCTGTGGCGTTCCCGTGTCGAGCCAGTACGACTCGTCCGCCAGGGCAAACAGACTGCCAGCGGCCACGAGCGCCGGGAACGTCACCCGTTCCACCGAGACTTTGACATCGGGAGTAATGCGATCAAGGACTGATGGCTCCATGACGTACGTCCCGGCGTTGATTTGATTCGTTGGCGCTTCGTCCCGCGGGGGTTTTTCCACGAAGGCCACGACGCGGCCGTCGTCATGAGTGGGGACAACTCCGAAACGCGAGGGATCGTCCACCGGATGGAGGGCAATCGTGGCCTCCGCTCCCCGCAGCCGGTGAAAATCAATCAGTGCGGTCACATTGAGATCGGTGATGACGTCCCCGTTGATCACGATGAACGTCTCCGCAATATCGGCGGCCCGTGCGGCAAAGCGGATGGCACCGGCGGTGTCGAGTGGTGAGGGTTCCACGGCGTACGACACCCGAACACCGGCCACTTCATTGGTGGGATAGGCCTCAATAAAGCGATCGGGCAGATAGCCGAGGGATAGTACGGCATCGGTGACGCCATGTTTCGCCAAGTTGGCAAGCACGCGCTCCAACATCGGGACGCCAAGTATGGGCAACATCTGTTTCGGGGCGCGATACGTCAGCGGGCGAAGACGCGTTCCTTCACCGCCCACCAGGATGACGGCGCGCATGGTTACGGGCCGACGGTGGTCGTCGTGACGGCGTTTTGATTGCCCAACGTCACCATGTACGCGAGTGTCTCGCTGGGTGGGTTGGTGGGATGAACGTTGTCTGGCACGAACCCGACCGAAATCTGCATCTGATCGGAGAACCGGAGGGCGGCAGGATCGGTCGTAATGGTTGGTTCGGGTTGCGACAGCGTTGACCAGTACGCAATTTCGACGTGGCCGGGCTTACCGGCGTACTGCGAACCGGCCGGACATTTATCACCGTTCGTGTAGGAAACGCCTTCCGGCCACTTCAAGGTGTTCGCCGTCACGGTGAGTTGAGCGTGCTCTTCGAGGAACTTGCCAAAGGTGGCGTTCTTAC
>CAXBRG010000224.1:0-1940 GCA_963977995.1 uncultured bacterium
GGTGGCCAGAAGATCCGCGTGGACTTGGTTTCTATCGATGTTTGACATACCTAGAGTATAGTCCAAGTGGGCAGATAAAGTCAAATCGACTGCCGCTGTAAGTGGTTGCCGGCACAGGACTTAGGTGCTGTGTGCAAACTGCGATCTTTTCTTGAAAAAAGTCTGGAAGTCCTTACGAGTCAACGAGTTACGGGGGAAAGGGGGGGGGGGTAAAAACGGGTCGAGTACCGTCTGGGACTCCTGCGGGGGGTTATGCGCCGAAGTCTGCCGCAAACATCCGCAACATCCGCAATGCCGCAAACATCCGCAATGACCACGACCCACCTCCCCGTATCAGTTTTTTGCTAAGTACCGTCCCGTCTCCCCATCTCTACACGCTCCCGCTCTCCCCCATCCCGCTCTCCCCCATCGCTCTCCCGCAACATCAGGCACACCATCCTCGTCTAAATATCCAGAGTCCAACATACACACCACACCGTGACACTGGTTGTCACGCGCAGACGAAAGAGACCCGTCATGACCCTGCCACTGATCCTGACCCTCGCACTCGCACTCAGCACGCCGCCGCTCTCCACCACCACCAGCATCAAGCCCGCCGCAATCGTTCTCGCCATCGCCACCGCCACGTTGGTGTTGTTTACGGGAGTCGGTCTCATCACTAATCCTCGCGTGGCCACGACAACCACGGCACCCGTGTACGTCATCGGAACTCTCGAACGTGACCGCAACGCCACTGCGCTATCCGCGTGTGAACTACCCGGCAACCCGCCGACGGACGTGGTGGCGTCCCTGTCGATTCCCATCGACTCCACCGCTCGGGGAGCAGCGCTCTGGAAGGGCAAGGGGGCCGGTGGCTTCGACTGCACACAGCGTGTGGAAACCCGTCACGCTGAAACCGAGGTTCTCGCCTTCTACAAAGCTCACTTCGTCGCCCGAGGTTGGAAGTTGTTCAGTGAAGGACCCGCGTACAAGAGTGGAGCGCAGCAACTCTTGTTCCAAAAAGCGGGCTC
The DNA here is from genome assembly GCA_963977995.1 of uncultured bacterium. Lineage (GTDB taxonomy): Bacteria > Actinomycetota > Acidimicrobiia > Acidimicrobiales > RAAP-2 > RAAP-2. Next base: position 1,011 of record CAXBRG010000224.1, read on the forward strand.
CGACACGTTCTACTGGATTGCCGGCATTACCGTCGCAGCCTCAACGACTCAGTCAACAACGTACGCGTTCCGGCTCTATCAGGGCCCGGGATTGATCTAAGACCTGAGAAACTCAATCTCCCGGCGGAGTACTTCGTCATTGGTGGCGGTTGAGCGAAAGCCGTGACCCTCGCCCTCGAATTCGCGATAACTAACCGACGCCCCGCGGGCGATGAGCGAGTCCACATAGTGACGAACAAGTGAAGCCGGCACGACCGGGTCGGCGTCACCTTGGAAGATCAGCACCCTTCGCGGGTAGTGATCACGGAACTGCGGTGACACGCTCCGAAATTTCTCCTCTGCCCCTGGGAGTCGTCCGATGAGGTCTTCCAAATAACCGCTCTCGGGTTCGTGGGTGTCATAGTGCAAGGCCAGGGCATCAGTGACGGGATAGGCCGCGATCGCTCCGGCCACTCGCACATCCTCGGCGCACAGCAGTGCCGTCATACCCCCTGAACTGCCCCCACGAACAAACACCCGCGACGGATCAATCTCTGATCGGGCAGTGAGAAACTCAATCACCTCAAGGACATCCCTGACGTCAGCCTCGCCGTACGCACCGTAGAGCGATTGCCGATACCGCGCGCCGTAGCCCGTAGAGCCTCGATAGTCGACACTGGCAATGGCCCAACCAGAACGAACAAAGTGTTGAAAGTCATAGCGATAGTCACGTCCGGCGTACGCAGTTGGGCCGCCATGAATATGCACAATTAACCCCGGGCGCTCATCGAGTGGCGGAACCAAAGCGTCGTGATGGGGTTCGTAGTACACGAACGGGACGTCCGTGGTTGTTCGGCGAACTTCCCCCACCTCCGCCACGGGAAATTCAGTAGTCATTGGTGAACGCTGAATTTCCCGTGGCGGAGGTGGGGGAAGTTCGCCACGGGAAAT
>CAXBRG010000225.1:0-1874 GCA_963977995.1 uncultured bacterium
GTCGTCGTCGCGAGCGAGGCGAGGCCGTCCGCGAACCTCGCGGCCCGCTCCTGGGCCGTTAACGAACGGTGACCGACGCGTTTCAAACCCTGTCGGGGGCTCAACAACGCCGACATCTTCGTGGCGTGGCGCTCCGTGCCGTGGCGAACTACGACATTCCCGTGGCGACTATCGCTCTGATCAATGCCGGTTTCAACTTCACTTACCGCGTCACCACCACCACGGGCGACAAGTTGGCCCTGCGACTCAATATCAACTCGCGACGCAGCATTGACAACCTCCTCGCGGAAGTGTCCTGGACCTCTGCTCTCGCGACCAGCTCTTCCGTGCACGTGCCGGTGCCTCAACGCAGCCGGGATGGGTCCCACTATGTCCTCGTCGACGATCCCCTCATGAACCGCGACATCCCCGCTGTCCTCTACTCGTGGCTCCCCGGTCGCAATCTCGACGACAGTAATGCCCTGGCGGGCTGGCATCGTGCGGGGCACGTAATGGCCATGCTGCACGAGCACGCCCGAGAGTTCACACTCCCCAGCGGAGCCGATGTCCCGCTCCTGCGCACTGCTCTCTGGGGCACCCCCGATCGTCTCCATCGCGATCACCTCCCCATATCACGGGACGACGAGATGCTGCTGCGCACACTCCATGACGAGATCAACCATCGACTCGACCGTTTGTGGGCGAACGACACGGGGCGGCTGCTGCACGCTGACCTCCACGGTGGCAACATGAAGTGGCTTCGTGGTCGTCTCGCCGTCTTCGACTTTGATGACTGTGGCTGGGGTCTTCCGATCCAAGATCTCGCGACCACCGCCTACTACATACGAGATAACGGCGACTGCGAGCAGGCATTTTTTGAGGGCTACGCGAGTGCGACGAACGAGGGAGCCTCCCGCAGCGAAGATCGAGAGTGGCTGCTCGCCCAGCGCAATCTGCTGCTGCTCAGTGATCTTGCGGGGTCCTCGACTCGAGAACTACGTGACTTCGTGCCGCGCTACACCGCCAATTCGCTGATCAAGTTGCGAGCTTTTGCGGCGACGGGTGTGTATCACCACGCTGTGGAGGGAGTCGTCAGCGCTCGTTAGGCCCGGGCTCGACGAGTGTCGCCACAATCTCATCGATCACGGTGCGAGGAATGTCGGGGTGCAGAAAGCTAAAGCGACCACACGCCCGTCCCTCCCATACCGAGGGTGCGACGAACGCAATCTGGCGTTCGAGCAGTGACGTCGCCCATCGCTGATAGTCCTCGGCTGTCCAACCGTCACGAGAGAACACCACGTTGGTGAGTTCCGGCGTCCGCAGAAGTTGCGTGACGGGACAGGCGGTAATGACCGCCGCCGCGTACTGCGCTAGGTCGAGTCCGGCGTCGATAGCAGCGGCGTACGCGTTCGTGCCGTGCGTCGTGAGGGAGAACCACAGGGCCAGCCCCCTCGGTCGACGCGAGAGGTGAATCGCGTAGTCGGAGGGATTCCACTCGGGCGTATCGGGCGCAGCGTGCAAGATATCGAGATACCCCGCGTGCTGGGTGTGAACGGCCCGAGCGAGATGAGGTTCCCGATAGATCAAGCCGGCACAGTCGAGTGGGGCGAAGAGCCACTTATGGGGATCAACAATGAAGCTGTCCGCGTGTCGAATTCCCGTCAGACGCGGTGCGAGTCGCTCGCTCAATATTCCCGCGCCGCCGTACGCCCCGTCGATATGGAACCACAGTTCATGTGAGCGGGCGTAGTCCCCGAGTCCCTCCAGGTCGTCGATAATGCCGGCGTTCGTGGTGCCCGCCGTTGCCACCACCGCAATCACGTTCTGCGCTTGAGGGTCGTTCGACATGGCGGATTCCAGATCAGCTCGGGTCAGCCGGTGATCCGTGGTGGGTA
>CAXBRG010000226.1:0-1870 GCA_963977995.1 uncultured bacterium
AGTCCTCGAACCGGGTCTCCCTGGGGGCTCTCAACTTTGATGACATCGGCGCCCAAGTCGCCAAGAACCATGGCGCAGTAGGGGCCGGCCAACACGCGGGAGAGGTCTAAAACTCGAACGCCCTCCAGTGGCAGACCCGTGTTGCGGTTACGGGGATCAATCTCCCACGCCACTAGAGAACCTTTGCGAGAAACTGTGCGAGGCGCTCCGTCGCGGGATGGGTGAGCACGTCACTTGGGACACCGCTTTCTGCCACGACGCCATTATCCAAGAAATGTACGGAGTCGGCCACTTCACGCGCAAAACCCATTTCGTGAGTGACCACAATCATCGTCATGCCGTCATCGGCCAAAGCCTTCATAACGTCAAGCACTTCGCCCACGAGTTCAGGATCGAGTGCTGATGTTGGTTCATCGAACAACATGAGTTTGGGTTCCATGGCGAGCGCTCGCGCAATCGCCACGCGCTGTTGTTGTCCACCCGAAAGTTGGCTTGGATAGGCACTCTCCTTCCCTGAGAGTCCGACCCGGTGGAGGAGTTCTCGGGCAGCCGACGTCGCATCACCTTCGAAACGCTCACGAACGTATCGCGGCCCCAGCGTCACGTTTTCCAGTGCTGTGAGATGAGCAAACAGGTTGAAGCGCTGGAAGACCATCCCGATCTCCGAACGTCGTCGACTGACGTCTCGTTCATTGAGTTCATACAAGGTGTTGCCCTTTCGGCGATATCCCACGAATTCGCCATCGACGAGGAGCTCTCCCGCATCGTGGCTCTCAAGATGATTGATGCAGCGAAGAAAGGTACTCTTCCCCGATCCGGAAGGACCAATTAAGCACGCGACTTCGCCCGACTGAACTGTCATCGTGATTCCCCGCAGCACCTCAACAGATCCGAAAGACTTTCGAACTTCCCTCGCTTCGACCATCGGTTGCACTGTCATTGGGCGACATACCCCCGATGCGTGCGGAATTTGCCCGCTATCCCCTTTGCGTCTCGACGAAACCGTTGCCACGGTGTTAGTGGTGACTGGCGTTGCGAGCCTCGAGAGAATCGTCGTTCGAGGTAGTACTGACCAATCGAAAGAACCGTCGTGACAATGAGATACCAGAGTGACGCCACGATTAACAGAGGTATTACCTCGTAGGTACTCGAGTAGATGTTTTGGGCCGCTCGCAGAAGCTCGGTTACCGAGAGCGCACTCGCGAGCGACGACGTCTTCAACATTGAAATCACTTCGTTCCCCGTAGGAGGCACAATTACCCTCATCGCCTGGGGCAGCGTGACCAGTCGAAGAGTCTGGAGTCGAGTGAGCCCTAGCGACGACGCTGCCTCTATTTGCCCTTCATCCACGGCCAAAATTCCTCCGCGAACAATTTCACTCATATAGGCACCCTCATTGAGACCAAGTCCCACCAAGGCCGCGACAAAGGGCGTCATCAGGGCCACCGTGTCGACCTCAAACCAGCGCCAGACAAATGGGAGACCAAAGTGGATTGAGGGGTATATCGCCGCAATATTGAACCAAAAGAGGAGTTGTACGTACACCGGAGTGCCGCGGAAAAACCAGGCGTAGACCCACGCAACAGATGAGACGACCCGACTGGGTGACTGACGCATGATCGCCACCAGCACGCCAATACTGATCCCGACGACCATGGTGAGCGCCGTAAGGAGAAGTGTCATCGCCAGTCCCTGCAAGACGAGCGAACTCGTGAAATAACGACCGACGATGTCCCAACTAAAGCGCCAGACGAGCCAGGTGCACTGGCGGTGACGGTGACCATCCGCATCGAGAGAAATATGACACTGCGCCGTGTCGGAAGGAATCTTTGACAACAAGGTGTGCACAATCATCGCGATCGCGAGGAGC
>CAXBRG010000227.1:0-1833 GCA_963977995.1 uncultured bacterium
AAGATCTATCGCGTTGACACGCGGGGAGTCTTTGTCCCCGGGCTCAACCTGAACGCCGACGAGAGCGCCCTCTTGCTGAGTCTTCGAGCAGCGAAAGACCATCCGTTCGGTCCGAGCGGGCTCCTTGGTAGTTCCTTGAGTCGCCACGCGACAACGGATTCGCGTAGCGCGGTCACGGCAGTCTTGGCTCGGGCCAAGATGAGTCGTCAGATCGTCAGTTTCTCGCACCGCCGATCCGGTTCTTTCATCTCCCGGGTAAAGAATCGCAATGAAGTTCGTAAGTTTGTTCCTCTCCGCTTTGTCGTCGCGAATGGACGTCAGTACGTCGTGGGCTTTGACATCGAGCGCAATGACATCCGTGGGTTCTTGCTCTCTCGCATTGTTGATGTTCCAAAGCTCAGCGACGAGACTCGAAATGTTGGCGCGGAGGCCGTTCAGCACGCTCGTGCCTGGACTCCTCGTGAGTTTGAGCAGGGGTGGGAAGTAGACGTCACTGTTAGTTCCGAGTTTGCTGAACGTGAAGCTCGACTCAACCCCCTCACGTCGTCGGTGACGACGTCGCGTCAGGAGGGAAATTCGGATCTTCACTTGAGTTTCGACACCGAAAGTTCGGCGATGGACTGGTTCGTGCTGAACGAACGCAACATCGTTCAGGCCAACGGCAGCTTCAAGGCGAGCGCAAAGAAATGGCTCTCGGAGACAAACCCGAAGACCACCACGTCGAGCCGTGACCACAAATTTGGTGATGCGTTTGACCCGTGGGCGTGCGATGAGGCAATGAATCTCGCCCTTCGAATGGCCGCTGCCGTTATTGCCCGGGGTGAACTCTCGGCAACCGAGCTCGCGACGATGTTCTCGGTTGATGTCCAGCACGTCGGGGCGGTATTTCATGAGTTGGTGATGTCACGATCGCCACACGACGACACAATGTACTTACTACCCATCTCGTTAAGTGAAGAGGTCAACGAGGACGGGTACTACGGCTACGTTGCTGAGACGAATGCCGGCACCATGTTTGGTGGCACCGACCCCCTGGCGTGGACCGAAGTCTTCGCCGTCAGCCTGATGCTCGAGCAGATTCAACGTCTGGCGAAGGGGACTCCGGTTGCTCGTACCGCCGAAACGCTCGCCGCCAAGATTCACGACGCCACCGACGTGTCGCTCACAGTTGTTGTGCCGGACGTTCCGTTTGCTACTGAAATCGCGCAGAGCGTCGGTACGTCCCAGATTCGCATCAAGTATCAGTCGGCCGGACAGGACCATCCGACGTGGCGGGTCATCGCACCCGTTGAGGAGCAGATTGTGTGCGGTGAGGCCTACGTCCGTGCCTACGAGATGGGTGACCAAGGGGCATACAAGACCTACGCCCTGAATCGCATTTGGGACGTCGAGGTAGTCGGGGAGTTCCCCACGACGCTGCCGCCGGATGCCTCCAGCGACTGGCTGTCGACTCTCTTGGCCACGAGTCGCGAGGTGCTGATCGAGACGAATGAGGTGGGGCTGCCGCTCTTTGAAAATCTCCCGGAAGTTCAAGTCGCGAAGGAACCATCAGACTTTGGATTCATTTTGAAGATCAAAGTGGCGAACCAAGACTTTCTCGATCGACGCCTGGCCGCCGCGGTAAACCTGGTAGGCCGCCTGGCGAATGTTCGCGAGCGCCGTCTCCATTTGTGTCGCGCCGCCGCCGCTGGTCGAGACGATGATCGCCTCCGCCGACCCGCAGCCAGGCGAGCTGGTACTGGAGCCCTCCGCGGGCACCGGGCACATCGTCGACCGCCTGCCGACCGACGTGCGCGTGCAGGTGATCGAGTTGGCCAACGACAACCGCGCGAT
>CAXBRG010000228.1:0-1785 GCA_963977995.1 uncultured bacterium
ACGGTATCTCGATGGGCCATGAAGGAATGCGCGCATCGCTTGTTTCTCGTGAAGTGATTGCCGACTCGGTGGAAACAGTGATGCACGCCGAGCGATTCGACGCCATGGTGACCTTCGCGGGATGTGACAAGTCGTTACCGGGAATGTTGATGGCTGCCGCTCGACTGAATGTTCCCAACGTCTTTCTCTACGGGGGCTCCATCCTCCCGGGTGAATATCACGGTGACGCTCTCGACATTGTGTCCGTGTTTGAGGCTGTCGGAGCGAACGCCGTGGGCGCACTGAGTGACGATGAGCTTCGTCAGATCGAGCTTCGTGCCTGCCCTGGTGAAGGCAGCTGTGCGGGAATGTTCACGGCAAACACGATGGCGAGTGTCGGTGAAGCGCTCGGCATGTCGTTGCTGGGTTCGGCTTCGGCGCCCTCCATCGATGGTCGTCGTGACGACTACGCCTACGCCTCCGGACTCGCTGTCGTGGAACTCCTGAAGAAGGGCATCACGGCCCGCGACATCATGACGAAGAAAGCCTTCGAGAATGCCATCGCGGTAGTGAATGCACTCGGCGGTTCCACCAACGCCGTGCTGCACATCTTGGCTATCGCCCACGAAGCCCGCGTGGATCTCTCGCTCGATGACTTCAACCGTATTGCGCGGCGCGTGCCGCACCTCGCTGATACCAAGCCACACGGCAAATACCACATGACCGACCTCGACCGCATCGGGGGCGTGCCCGTCGTTCTTCGGCACCTTCTCGACGCCGGTCTCTTGCACGGTGACGTTCTGACCGTATCGGGTCGGACGATGGCCGAGAACCTCGCCGAATTTTCCATTCCCGATCCCGATGGCGATGTGGTGCATCCACTCTCGAACCCCATTCACGACCGTGGTGGGCTAGCGATCCTGACGGGCTCCCTCGCACCGAAGGGTTCAGTCGTGAAGGTGGCGGGTATCGACCGACTGCACTTTGACGGCACGGCTCGAGTCTTCGATGGTGAAGACGCCGCAATGACCGCCATCTTGGCCGATGAAATTACGCCTGACACCGTGGTCGTGATTCGCTACGAGGGCCCCAAGGCCGGTCCGGGTATGCGTGAGATGCTCGCCGTCACTGGCGCGATGAAGGGGGCCGGACGAGGTGCGGACTGCGCCCTCGTCACCGACGGGCGATTTTCCGGTGGAACCCATGGATTCTGCGTTGGGCACGTGGCTCCCGAGGCTCTTGACGGTGGACCCATTGGGCTCGTTCGCGACGGGGATCGCATCGTGATTGACGTACAGAACGACACCATCGACCTTCTGGTCGACCCCGCCGAGTTGGCACGGCGCGCGAGCGAGCCGCGTCCCTTTACCCCTCGTTACACCACGGGGGTTTTGGAGAAGTTCGCCCGCCTGGTACAAGGCGCCGAGAAGGGGGCCGTCACCTCGGCCTAGGTCTTGCGCTCCGGAGGCATTTTCTGCCATGATGGAGACGTGACGTTCCGCGGACTAGTTCTCGTAGTAGTAGGAGACAGCCGCCGGTAGCGCACGACCTACACGCTTCCGGAGGCCTCCCAAAAAGGGAGGCCTTTTTTCTTTCCCCCCACACCCCAAGGAGTACACGTGCACATCACAGGAGCCCAGGCACTGATCAAGAGTCTGGAGCAGGTCGGAGTCGACACGATCTTCGGTCTGCCCGGTGGCGCCATCTTGCCGGTCTATGACCCACTGATCGACTCGACGATTCGCCACATCTTGGTGCGTCACGAACAAGGCGCCGGACACATGGCCGAAGGGTACGCCCTCGCCA
>CAXBRG010000229.1:0-1726 GCA_963977995.1 uncultured bacterium
CCCTCGCGCTCATTCATAAGCGGGCGCACGGTGCCGTCGTCGTCGTGAATGACGTGGGACAACCCATCGGAATCTTCACGGAGAGTGACGCCAGTGGACTCGATCGCTTTACGCCCGTGGCGTCGGCGATGCACCGCGACGTGGTGACCGTGCCCGATGGCGATTCCGTGGAGAGTCTGTTTCAAGAACTCCACCACCAGCGACTTTCGGTGGCCCCGGTAATTGATGACGAAGGTCAGCTGGTCGGAATTGTGACACCGACCGGCCTCGTGCGCACGTCGCTCTATCGTCCGAACGTGGACGCCTCGGGACGACTCCGCGTCGCGGCTGCGGTGGGTGTCAGCGGTGACGTGGCCGGCCTCACCGCGGAACTCGTTGAACTCGGTGTCGGCGTCATCGTGGTGGATACCGCACACGGCCACCAAAAGAAGATGCTGGATGCGGTGCGGGCCGCTCGCTCGGCCGCGCCGTCGGCCACGCTGGTCGCGGGCAATGTCGTGACGGCGGAGGCGACGCGTGCCATCGTGGATGCCGGAGCCAACGTGGTGAAGGTGGGGGTCGGTCCCGGCGCTATGTGCACCACTCGCGTCATGACCGGCGTTGGCCGCCCGCAGTTTTCCGCCGTGTGGGAGTGTGCGGCAGCCGCCCGCGAGGCGGGTGCCAATGTCTGGGCCGACGGCGGTGTGCGCCACCCCCGTGACGTCGCCCTCGCGCTGGCGGCGGGCGCGTCGAGTGTGATGCTCGGGAGTCTCCTCGCGGGCACGTACGAGAGTGCGACGGACCTGCTATTTGACGCGTCGGGTCGAGCGTATAAGGAGAACTACGGCATGGCGTCGCGTCGTGCCGTGGCGGGTCGGACGCGGGCCGACAAAGCGATGGACCAGGCCCGCAAGCAACTCTTCGAAGAAGGCATTAGTAGTTCGCGCTACTACGTTGACCCCATTCGTCCGGGTGTCGAGGATCTGATGGACCAGATTGTCGCGGGAGTGCGTAGCGCCTTCACCTACGCCGGAGCGCGTTCGGTATCGGAGTTTTGGGACCGGGCGGTCGTTGGCGTGCAATCAGCGGCGGGTTACTCGGAAGGTCTACCCCGGCCCACCAACGAGTAACTGACCAGCATCACAGCGAGGGGGTGGCGGTGGAGCGTTCAATGTTTACGTTGGATGAAGAGTTTGCGGACCGTGTCTTTTCGTACTGTCGCGAACGCCTCGCTCTCAACCCCGTGCCGCTCGACTTTGGGTCGGTTCGCGGTCTGTCGGCGAACCATCTCGACGGTTGCATCACACCGCACGGGCGTCCCCCGGACGAAGTGCTCGATATCTTTACCCGCGAACTAGCCGAACACGTCATTTCCACCGACTCGTCGAAGTTCTTGGCGTTTATTCCCAATGCCCCCACGAAGGCCTCGCTCCTCTTCGACATGGTCGTCGCCTGTTCGGGTCTGAACGGCACGAGCTGGCTGGAGAGCGCCGGTGCGGTGGTGGCTGAGAATCACACGTTGGAGTTTTTGGCGACAGCCGCGGGAATGCCGCCGGGTTCCGGCGGAGCGTTCGTCTCGGGCGGCACGATTGCCAACTTGTCGGCGCTCACGGTCGCGCGAGATGTCGGCGCTGCTCGACGACCCGATAGTGATCGCCATCGACTCTGCGTGGCCGTCAGTGAAGAGTCGCATAGCTCCATCAGTGCCGCTCTTCACATTTTGGGTGTCGACGCACTCGTTGTACCC
>CAXBRG010000230.1:0-1712 GCA_963977995.1 uncultured bacterium
GCCCAATCGATTGCCTCCGCCGGGGGAGTGCCCCTGCAGTTAACTCGCGACGCTGACGTGAATGATCTCGTGGCGCTCCTCGACGGACTCGTCTTGAGCGGTGGTGCCGACATTGACCCCGCGCAGTATGGGGCCGAACCCCACCCCCGACTCGGTGAGACTGATCCAGGCCGTGATGAGTTTGAACTCGCCCTCCTCGGTGCGGCCCGCGCCAAGGAGATTCCTATTCTCGGCATCTGTCGAGGCGCCCAGTTGGTGAATGTGGCGCACGGGGGAACGTTGCGTCAGCACGTCGAACTCTCCGAAGGTTCGGGCCACCCCAATTGGCTAGTTCCGGGGAACACGATTTCGCACGATGTGATCTGCGTGGAGGGATCTCTGATCGCCTCATTAATTGGTCCACAGCGAGGCGTGAACTCGTTGCATCATCAGACCTTGGACCACATTGGCGAGGGTCTCGTCGTCACGGCGCGGGCAGACGACGGTGTGGTCGAAGCGGTGGAGTCGACATCGGAACCGATATTGGCCGTGCAGTGGCATCCGGAGATGCTGGGCGGTCCCGACCCTACGTTTCGGTGGTTGATTGACGCAGCGATACGAGCGAAAAGCGCGTGACTCGCCGGTCGCTCATCAACGTTCTCTTTCATTCGGGAGTCCTGTGGGGTGTTCTGTTCACCGTGGGGTTCGTGGAGTTCACGAGTGGATCTGCCGTGCTCGCATTTGGCTGCGCCGGTATCGGCGCCCTTGGCGTATGGAGTGCTCGCCGGCGAATAGCTGACACGGGTTCAACGTGGTTCGACCGCCACGACGACTATCTCATGCGGTTGGCCCATGTACTCCTCATCGTCTTCGCGGTACGAGTTGGCGCCACGATGGCGAGGGAGCTGGTGACGAGCGATACGGTGTCTCCGCATGGAACATGGTGGGTCTTAGGTACCACCTTGTTCGTCGTGGGAATCACCTGGATGGCCGATCGATTTTTTTCGGCGTTGCTCGCGCTGGCATCGGTCGTCGTTGCTGCGGTGATCGGCTGGGTCTCGTGGTCGGTTCTTGTCCACGGAGGATTTCGCGGCAATCATCTCGCCACGGTGACCGGTTCGGGTGCGAGCTTGGCCATGACGTTTCGCGGTATCGCGGTAGCGGCAGTCAGCTTTACGGTGATCGACAGCGTGATGGTGCGGTGGCGGCAGCGCCACGCCGATGATGTCGACATCTTTCGCCCGACGCTCATCGCCGTCACCGGTGCCACGATGATGCTCGCGTACGTGATGGTGACAGCCGCCGGACCAATCTCGTCGCACATCCCGTATGTATTTCCCGTGATTGCGCAGACCTACAGCGGAGCAACTGCGTCGCGTGCCGCTGAGGGCGTAGCCGTTGTGTTGATGATCTCGAGTGCCGCGGTGATGTTGCGAGGACTCCTCGCGTCAGTGAGCTCGTCGTTACGGCGTCGAGGGGTCCTGGCGATAGTAGCCCTGGGCGCGCTCGTTACCTACCCCGTCATGGATCTCTTACAAGCCGCGGCCACACTGATCGTGGTGAGCTGGCTCGTTGTGACGTCCCGCCGCCTTCTTCGCGTCTCTGAGGCTCGCGAACCGTGGTACGAATGGATACCGCCGACGTGTGGCGCGACGGTGGCCGCTCTGGGGCTCTACGGCGTTCTGGAGCAACATCTCAGTTTGGACCAACGCTCTGGGGCCCACCACCTGATT
>CAXBRG010000231.1:0-1686 GCA_963977995.1 uncultured bacterium
TTCGCCAATCCGACACGGTCCGTGTGGTCGTCCTGCGAGGACGCGGTGATCACTTCTCGGGAGGAGCCGATATCGAACGACTGGGCCGGTCGCTCGCCGCTGACGTTGACGGGACGTCCTACCGAGCCACAAACGCCGCCGCGGAACGTGCCGTGATTTCGCTGCCCGTTCCCACCATTGCAGCTATCGACGGCTTCTGCGTCGGCGGTGGCGTGCAGGTGGCCATCTGTTGCGACATTCGTCTCGCCACGCCGCGGGCTCAGTTTGGGGTGACACCGGCGCGCCTCGGCATCTCGTACCCCGCGTCGGGTATCCAACGTTTGATCAATGTGGTGGGCCTCCCGTGGGCGAGCCAACTCCTACTCACGGGTGACATCGTGTCGGTGGAACGAGCTGTGCAGATGAATCTCGTTCACGAGGTGGTCGACGATCTCGACTCACATCTGGGTACCGTTATCGCCACGCTGCTCTCACGAAGCTCGTTCACCCAGTCGTCGGTGAAGGCCATATTGACGGCCCTCGAGTACGGCGACGACGTCAGCGTCATAGGGCGACAACAAGAACGAGCCAGCTTGACCGCGGGCGACCTTGACGAAGGGCTCGCGGCATTCCGCGAAAAGCGTTCACCGAATTTTGGAACCCGACGGCGCGACGGCCTCTAACTACGCTGTAGCGGTGAGTTCATCACCGTCATTCCCCGCCGAACAAGGTCCGGCGCCCACGAGACGGCGTCGTCGAGGAGTACGGCGACGCCACATACTCTCAACTCTGGGGATCCTCGCCATCGTGACCAGCCTCGTGATTGTGTGGCCACTCGGCTCGCACGACTCCACCACGTCGTCAGCGGCGGGAGTGACTTCGACGACGACCAAGGTAACGACGCCACCCGCGCAGGTCCGCCCTCCGGGTAAGCAGGCGTCGCTACGTCGACTCGTTCTCTACAAGACGGTCGGTGGGGCCATCTCCCCGAAGTCCGTCGTTGCCACGAATACGGGCATGGTCTTAGCCCAAAACATGATGTACCGTCACTCGGTCACGGTCTACGGCTCAGCCGGCGGACTCCGCAAGACGGTCAGTGATGCGCTGAACTTGTCGAACTTTGGTGTCACGGGCCATCCCGGCGTGAGCCGCGGCGCCCCCGTTGAAGCAGCGGTGACGCCCGATGGAAACTTCGCGTGGATTTCTAACTACTCGATGTACGGCGCCGGATTTGGCCCCGAAGGATCCGATGAATGTTCACCGGGGTCCGCTCGAGCGAGTGGTGTCACGGACAGTTACGTCTATCGACTCAACCTCGCCACGTTAAATATTGATGCCGTGGCGCGTGCGGGCATGGTTCCGAAGTATCTCGCCGTCTCCCCGAACGGGAAGTACCTCGTCGTGTCGAACTGGTGCTCGTGGGACGCGGTGATTATCGACCTCACCCTCAACAAGGTGGTGGCGCGCATTCCCGTCGGAGCGTATCCCCGCGGAATCGCCATCTCTCCCGATAGCCAACTCGCCTACGTCGCCATTATGGGAAGTTCGGTGCTCGACATCATCAACCTTTCCACCTTCAAAGTCACCGGTCAGATTTCTGTGGGCTCCAACGTCCGGCACGTGGTCATGAGTCCGACGGATCCCCGACTCCTCTTTGTGAGCTTGAACGCGAGCGGGGTCGTCGAGAAGGTCAACCGGTTCACTCAC
>CAXBRG010000232.1:0-1678 GCA_963977995.1 uncultured bacterium
GCCTGTCCACGCGCGCGACCGCAGCGCGCAGCACGGTCGGCGAGAGCATCTCTGATGACGTCACCGTGACGGGACTCACCGCCTCGGGCACATTGGCGTGGAGCTTCGTGGGTCCCGTCGCGCCTCGACACGGTTCCTGCAGTGGAGTGGACTTCACCGGAGCCAGCATCGTGAAGTCCGGTACGACATCGGTACCGAGTGACGACACCGTGCGAGTGGGGCCGGCGACGCCAACGAGCGCGGGCTGTTACAGCTGGGCTCAAACGCTGAGTTACGAGGTAAGTCCCGGCGACGAGGTGGCCGTCACGTCGTCGCCCAGTGACGCGGCGGAGATCACGCTCGTGAGTGACGTGCCGACTATGGCGGTGACAGGTTCCAACATCGTGGGTGTGATGTTCTTTGGAGCCGCGAGCATGGTGGTGGGCCTCTTCGCCCTGTGGCTGTCGCGCCGACGGTACGAATAGCGCACCGTCCCCCTTTTCGTCACAGGCAACCCGTACACTAAAGGGCGGGTGGAGACCGTGTCGGAGGGTTAGAAACCGTGGCGAAAATCGGAGAGTCGGTCGACTCCATTAAGTGCAACTTCTGTTCGAAGGGTCAACGTCAAGTACGTAAGTTGATTGCCGGCAGCGGGGTGTACATCTGCAACGAATGCGTTGATCTCTGCACCGACATTCTGGCTGATGAACTTGGCGAACGGCCCCTGCTCGCTCTCGACGAACTTCCGAAGCCCCGCGAGATCGCCGCGTACTTAGATGAGTACGTCATCGGCCAAGAGTCAGCGAAGAAGATTCTTTCGGTGGCCGTCTATAACCACTACAAGAGGATTCAGGCGGGACCGTCGCGAGAGAGTGACGTTGAAGTTGCGAAATCGAATATTTTGATGCTCGGCCCCACCGGCTGCGGCAAGACGTACCTCGCTCAGACGCTGGCCAAGATGCTGAACGTTCCATTCGCGATCGCTGACGCGACGGCGCTCACCGAAGCGGGCTACGTGGGTGAAGATGTCGAAAACATCTTGCTCAAGCTTCTCAATGCTGCCGATTTTGATGTCAAGCGGGCCGAACGAGGAATTATCTACATCGACGAAATCGACAAGATTGCTCGTAAGTCCGAAAACGTGTCCATCACGCGCGACGTATCGGGCGAAGGTGTGCAACAGGCGTTACTCAAAATTTTGGAGGGCACCGTGGCGTCCGTGCCGCCGCAGGGTGGTCGCAAGCACCCCCACCAAGAGTTCATCACCTTAGATACGACCAACATCCTCTTTATCGTGGGCGGAGCGTTCGCGGGTCTCGAATCGATTATTGAGCGTCGGCTCGGTCAAAAGAGCATCGGTTTCGGCCAGCCGATCGAGCGCAGGGCGAGTGGTGATGCCAATATCTTCCGACACGTTCTGCCGGAGGACCTGGTCAAGTTCGGACTCATCCCAGAGTTCATCGGCCGACTGCCGATTGTCGGAGCGGTCGAACAGTTGGACGAAGCGATGCTGGTCGCGGTGCTGTCGGAACCCAAGAACTCGCTCCTCAAGCAGTACGAGCGAATTTTTGCGATTGATGGCGTCGAGCTGGTCTTTGAGCCCGAGGCGGTTGAAGAGATTGCCCGACTCGCGATTGCCCGGTCGACCGGCGCGCGTGGTCTGCGGTCGATCCTGGAAGACGTACTTCTGGACACTATG
>CAXBRG010000233.1:0-1662 GCA_963977995.1 uncultured bacterium
GGTCTTTGACAACCGTCTCGCGACGAAGGGCTATCGCCACTCCATTCTTAAGAAACTGCCGCCGATGAAGCGTACGGTCGAACGAAGTGACGCCGAAGAGTTTCTTCGGGCCATTGTGACTCAGAAGTAGTCACGCCCGATTTCGTCGGACCACGCCGGGGCGATGAGAGGTGTACGAGGTCCCGACCATCGAAACACAGGCTTGATGTCCACTACGGGGGTCCCGTTAATCAGATCGAGACCCCGGACGTGCAGCTCACGATTATCCACCCTGACCAACTCCACGACCGTTGACAACAGTCGATTGGGTCGATCCTTATTTCGCTGCGCAAAAATTCCCTGTTCGGGCCACTCGGTGCGGCCACGAGGCCGGCGGCGCCACGAGTGCGTGGCCGCGTCCGCGACCTGGTGCGCCACGGCGATGATCTCGAGGTGCGAGAACGTTTCAATTCCCGAGAGAGCGTCGGTCGGAATCGCCTCGTCGAGAACGATATGACTCTGCTCGTGATCCCACGCGTCGTCGTCCGCACTATGACGCGTTGAGACCACCCACGCCACCGGCACCAGGGTGAACTCCACGGCTAGCGGCCCTTCCAGCGAGCGTGGTGCACCTCGTCACCGAGCACCAGAAAGACATCGACGAGATCGCCCTGGTCGATACGTTCCGCTACTCGCAACGCCTTCTTCATCGGGACGGCGTAGAGGCCGTCCTTCGGAAAAATGGCGGTGGTTTCAGTGGTCGCACCGACCCGCACGAGAGCGGGAATGGCGCCCCAGCCGTAGCTGAGCCCCGACGACAGAGCCAGGATCTCTTCGGACATCTCTGCCGGAACCGAGACGAAGTAGAACGGTGCCGGACCACGCCACTCCCACACACCGGCCCGAAACGCGAACTCCACGACGGTACGTTGCCAGTCCTAATAGCCCAGCCGATCAAGGATGTCGTCGCGTTGTTGCCAACCCGGTTCAACCTTGACCACCAGCTCCAAGTACGCACCCTCTGGCATCTGTCGACGAACGTCGATGCCCACGTCTTTCAACACCTGCCCGCCACGACCGATCACCATGCCCTTTTGCGACTCGCGTTCGACCAAAATCTCCACGGTGATATGCGGCCACTCGTACTCCGTCACTCGGCAGTGGAGGGAGTGGGGAATTTCTTCTCGCATGCGCGCAAAGAGTTGCTCGCGGACGAGCTCGGCGACATACTCCGCTTCGGGCGTGTCGGTCACCTCATCGTCGGGATAAAAGAAGGGGCCTTCGGGGAGACGTTGAACGATGAAGTCCATTAACGACGAGACCCCTCGTTTCGTCTTTGCGGACACCGGGAAGTATTCCACCCGATCCGCACCCGCCGCCCGACCCGCCGCGCCGGCCAACTCCTCAACGCACTGGGCCACCGCTAGCAGCGCCGCCGCTGTGTTCTCATGTGCGGTGCGGTCAATCTTGTTGACGACGACCACCGGCAGTGGCCCCGATGCACCGCAGGCTTCCACCATGGCCGACAGGACCGTTCGATCGCCCGGCCCAATGTCGGAGCGACCATCGATCATGGCGATGACCACGTCGACGCCACTCGCGGCCTGACGGGCCGTCGCATTCATCCGTCCTCCCAGCGTGGACTTTGGCCGGTGAAGTCCCGGCGTGTCCACGAAGACGACC
>CAXBRG010000234.1:0-1616 GCA_963977995.1 uncultured bacterium
ATGACCGACGCCTTCCGCGACGCGGGCGTTCCCGTACAAGAACTGCGCGCGGATGGCGGTGCGGCGGCAATGGATCTCCTCTTGGAACTCCAAGCCACCAATTCGCGTCTGCGCGTCGTGCGTTCCACGTCGCTCGAAGCAACGGCCCGAGGGGCCGCGACCGCCGCGGGACTCGAAGTCGGCGTGTGGGACTCCCTCGCCACGCTCCGGGGCCTGTGGTCCTCCAACTTCACCGCCGAGCCCCAGGACCCCACCTTCGTGGACCTCGGGTACGCCGCCTGGCTTCAGGCCGCCTCGCGCGCCTAAAGCGGAGTAGGTTGCGAACAACAACGGAGGGGCTATGACCGAGTACACCGCAACAACCGTGACCCGTGGTTTAGGGTTCGGCGAAGGACCACGCTGGCACGAAGGACGACTGTGGTTCTCCGACTTTTACCGTCACGGCATCTTTTCGGTGGCCCCCGACGGCAGCGACGAACGCCTCGAGCACGCCGTCCCGACGCAGCCCTCGGGGCTCGGCTGGGGATCGGACGGCTCCCTCTACTTCGTCTCGATGGTCGACCACACCATTCGTCGAGTGGCGAACGGTGTGGAGACCACGATTCTGGACTTCTCCGCCCACTGCGGATTCTGGGCCAACGACATGGTGATCGGCACCAATGACGTTGGCTACGTCGGCAACTTTGGTTTCGATCTCGACACTCTTCTCCACGAGAAGGGTGTCGAGGGACTGCTCGCCGATCCGCCGCCCACCACCAATCTGGTGGTGTTCTCCCTCGCGGGTGAGATTCTTCAAGTGATTCCCGACATGGCGTTTCCCAATGGATCGGTGATTACACCGGACGGCTCCACGCTCATTGTGGGCGAGACGATGACCTTTCGCCTCACCGCCTTTGACATCAATCCCGACGGGACCTTACGTAATCGTCGCACCTGGGCGCAGCTTGATTTCGTCGCGACCGACGGCATGTGCCTTGACGCCGAGGGTCAGATCTGGCTGGCGAACGCCATGCCCGGCGTCAACACGTGTCTGCGCGTTCGCGAGGGCGGCGAGATTACCGACACGGTCACGACGAGCCAAACCAGTTTCGCGTGCATGCTGGGCGGTGACGATGGACGAACGCTCTACATTCACACCGCACCGTCATCGGATCGCTTCCATATCGCCGATCGGACCGATGGTCACATCGAAGTTGCCACGGTCGCCGTGCCTCGGGCGGGACGCCCCTAAACGCAGTAGTGAAAGTTCATGCTCCCGAGCCACTGACCGGAGAACTGATACGGCGTGCCCACGGGATTGCCGTGGATAGAAAACTCGTAGAGCCCGGGGCTCGTGAGGTTCCGCCGCAGGAGCGACGCCAACTGGGGCAACGGGCGCATGTACGAGACGCCCGAGGAGAAGGTGATCGTTAGCTCGGAGTCCGTGGCGTGCATGGCGGGACTCCACCCGAGACGGACGGCATTCGTCGGCCCGATGATCGGTCGATACCAGCGATGTTCCGCCGCTGTACGCATGACGGCGTGGCGACAGTACTTCATGTGATTCCAGCGAATACCGTTGCGGTAGTTCAAGAACTGACCGAACACATGTCCGTTGCGAATCTTTTGAAAGAAGT
>CAXBRG010000235.1:0-1537 GCA_963977995.1 uncultured bacterium
GATGGCGCGCTTTTGAGGTCAAGGCGCTCAACCAGAACCGGTGCGTGCTCACGCACCTTCTCCATCCCACGCCCGCCTTCCCCTTTGCGACGACGATCGAAGTCGCCTATCACCTCGGAGACCTCGGTCTCACCTGTACGACGACCGTGACAAATCGTGACGACTGTCCGATTCCTTTCGCTCTCGGGTTTCACCCGTATCTCGCCGTCACGACGCCGACGATTGAGGGGACGCTCCTAGAGGTACCAGCGAACGCGTGGGTGGGCGTGAATGAGCGTCAGCTGCCGACGGGAGAGATTCTGCCCGTTGAGGGGAGCCTGCGTGATTTTCGTATGGCGAAGTCGGTCTCGGGTCACGAACTCGATGTGACCTATACCGAACTGGTGCGCGATGAACAGGGGATGGCAACGGCCGTCGTCACCGACACCAACGGCCACCGCGTGGAGCTGAGTGTTGATCGCAACTTCCCGTACTTGCAGGTCTACACCGGCGACAAATTAGAGCGCGGCCGACGCCGTACCGCGATTGCGGTTGAGCCCATGACGGCTCCGCCTGATGCCCTGCGCAGCGGAAAAGATGTGGTGGTGTTGGAGCCGGGGCAGCGGTGGGCGGGCTCGTGGCGATTGATCGCCCGATGACTGACGCACCGGTTGTTTTCGTTACGGGTTCGACGAGCGGTATCGGTCGGGCCAGCGCACTGCTCTTTGCCGAGCGGGGCTACCGCGTCGCGGTGAATTCGTCACGCAGCGTGAGTGAAGGGGAGGCATTGGCACAGTCACTTCCTGACGCGCTGTATGTGCCCGGAGCGATTGGTGGCGATGCGGACACCGACTCGATGGTGGCCAAAGTGCTGGACCGGTGGGGTCGACTTGATGTGCTGGTGAACAACGCCGGATTTACCCACGTCATTCCCCATCACGACCTTGATGCCGCGACGGTCGAAATATTTCGTGACATCTTCGACGTCAATGTTTTTGGAACGTGGAAACTTTCCGTGTCGGCAATGCCGGCCCTGCGTGCTGTGTCGGGCAATATTGTCAACGTCTCGTCCATTGCGGGTCTCCGTCCGACGGGTTCATCGATTCCCTACGCGTCATCCAAGGCAGCATTGAATCACCTCACCGTGTTGATGGCGAAGGTCACCGGACCTGAAGTTCGAGTGAACGCCGTGTGCCCGGGACTCATCGATACGACGTGGACTCAGGACTGGGATGTCATTCGACAGTTCGTGTCGGCCGTTGCACCACTCAAGCGCTCAGGCCAGCCGGAGGACGTTGCTGCCCTGATCTATGCATTGGCGACGACCCCCTACATCACGGGACAGTGCGTGGCCACCGATGGCGGACTTACTTTGACGCAGTAGGGGCGCCCGGGATGGCAACTCGCATGCCGACAGCCACCGCCAGTGCCGCGGGGCGCACCGCCAAGTTTTCAATTACGGGAAGCCGTGGAATTTCGAGGAGTTGCCGACCCCAGTCCGGGAGAATGTTGACGGCCGCCGCACAGAGTGTCGTGTAGCCGACCACCTCAAGAGGCC
>CAXBRG010000236.1:0-1536 GCA_963977995.1 uncultured bacterium
GCTGAGCGCTCTGCAGCTCGAGCATCACTACTTTCTCGAGACGTCAACCTGCACGGCGGCGCTCGATCCGATGGTTCACCACAACGCTGTTCTCACGTTTACCGAAGCCATGCAGTGGTCGCTCCACGCCTTGTCGATAGGTAGCAGTTACACGATTTATTCGACGGATGGCAAGTGGCTGGAGCTCCTCATGAATATTTCGGGCTTCCTCTTGTTTGGCTCCATTGTGGGTCTTATCGGCGACCTGCTCTCGCGACACGTCATGGAGAATTTGGACGACGAGCCCTCGAGTTAGATCGAGAGAATCGCACGAACGAGTCCGGCAGTCTCGACTACCTCGCGTGGTGACAGCCCGGTCACGGTGACGTGACCCAACTTGCGTCCCGGTCGAAAGGTCTTTCCGTAGTGGTGGACGTGGGCGCCCCGAATCGCGGCGAGGCGCTCCCACGGCGGCTCCGCACTCCCGCCGACAACATTCACCATGACGGCGAGCTCCTCAGCCAGGTCACAGCTCCCGAGGTCGAGTCCCGCCACCGCGCGAAGATGATTTTCGAACTGGCTCGTGGTGGCGCCTTCGATGCTCCAGTGTCCTGAGTTATGAGGTCGCGTCGCGACTTCATTGACCAAGAGACCCTGATCCGTCACAAACATTTCGATGGCGAGCACTCCGATCGCGTTGACCTGCTGGGCGACTCGCTCGGCGAGCTCGAGGGCGGCCTGCTGCACGACGAGGGGGAGTTGGCTGGGGGCGGTGACGCTGACACACATGCCGTTGCTCTGTTCGGTATCGACGGCGGGGTAGATGGCTCGTGACCCATCTCGTCCCGTGACCACGCTGACTGCGACTTCACCACGGAGATCGAGACACTCCTCCAGCACCACCGGCGACTGTGGCAACAGTTCACGGATGTCGTGGCGCGGATCACCGTGCACGACTCGCACGCCGCGACCGTCGTAACCACCCCGGGCTGCTTTCACCACGACCGACGAACGGCCGTCCACGAATTCAGCAATGGCCGTCTCGTCGTACTCCTCGAGCACAATGAATGAAGGGACTGGCAGCCCGGCGCGTGCGAACTGACGCCGTTGGTGCGCCTTGTCCGTGGCGAAGGTGATGGCGGCGGCCGACGGTGCGATGACCACTCGCTCGGAGTGCAGGGCCTCAAGTGCGACCACCTCATGGTCCACCGTGACGGCGTCGACCATGGTGAGAAACGACGTGATGTCGTGATTCGAGAGGGCGTCCCCGACGGTGACGTGGTCAAAAAGAGCCACGGCGGGATCGTGCTCACTCGCCGCCAGAAGGAAGAGATCCAGGGGGAGGTTCGCCGCCGCTTCGGCCATCATCAGGGCCAGTTGCCCACCGCCGATGACGCCTACCCGCGTCCGCCCCGGCGGTTGGGTAGTCTTCGGCACGACCAAACGCTACCGGTCGAACAAGGAGAATTTTCGTGCGTATTGCTATCGGCCTCGAAACAGATGGTTCTATCGATCAGGTGCTCGAACGGGCACACCACCTCCACGATCTCGGATTTC